>JANRAT010000239.1 GCA_030727885.1 Rhodospirillales bacterium
CTCGAAACCATGGTTCGGGAAATGCTTAAGCCTATTCTGCGTGAATGGCTGGATCGAAATCTGCCTTACCTGATCGAACGGTTGGTGAAGAAAGAGATCGACAAGATGATCAACCGGGCAGAGCGTTTCGACAGTTAACAACTGTTATATTTACTGTAATCATTGATCGGATCGTCTCGCGGCGCTAAAACCATGCGCTTCAAGGCAATGACGACGATTGGAGGCATCCGACGATGCTGGAAAAAACATTTCTGCCCGGCGAAATCGAGCGGAAAATATATTCTGAGTGGGAACGCGATGGAGATTTCTCCATCGGTGGCACGCGCGCCAATGCCGATCCATTTACCATTGTCATTCCGCCGCCGAACGTCACCGGCAGTCTGCACATGGGCCATGCCCTGAATAATACCTTGCAGGACATCCTGATCCGGTTTCGCCGCATGCAGGGCCGTGATGCATTGTGGCAGCCCGGCACGGACCATGCGGGCATTGCGACGCAAATGGTTGTTGAGCGTCAGATGGCTGAAGAGGGGGCTACCCGCCACGATCTTGGGCGTGAAAAATTCATTGAACGCGTGTGGAAATGGAAAGCCGAGTCCGGCGGTACCATCACTTCGCAATTGCGCCGGCTGGGGGCGTCATGCGACTGGTCACGCGAACGCTTTACCATGGACGACGGACTTTCCGACGCTGTTACCAAAGTGTTTGTGCAGCTTTACAAGGAAGGCCTGATCTATCGCGACAAACGTCTGGTTAACTGGGATCCGAAACTGCATACGGCGATCTCTGATCTGGAAGTCGAACAGCGCGAAACCGTCGGCAAGATGTGGTTCTTCAAATACCCTCTGGAAGGGCGGAACGGTGAATATCTGACCGTCGGGACGACCCGTCCGGAGACCATGCTTGGAGATACCGGCATTGCCGTTCACCCGGAAGATGAGCGTTATAAAGACCTGGTCGGGAAAAACTGCATCCTGCCGATCGTCGGTCGCAAGCTGCCGATTGTTGCCGATGAGTATGCCGATCCGGAAAAAGGCTCCGGTGCGGTTAAAATGACGCCGGCACACGATTTTAATGATTTCGAGGTCGGCAAGCGGCATCACCTCAAGATGATCAATGTGCTGGATGCCAATGCACATCTGAACGAAAACGTGCCGGAATCCTATCAGGGCCTTGATCGCTTTGTCGCCCGCGACAAGATTGTCGCCGAGATGGATCAGCTGGGTCTGCTCGAGAAGATTGTCGATAACCCGATGACCATTCCTTACGGGGACCGGTCCGGTGTCGTCATCGAGCCGTGGCTTATGGACCAGTGGTTCGTTGATGCCAAAACCCTGGCCGGACCGGCGATCTCCGCCGTCGAGCAGGGCAAGACCAAATTCGTCCCGCAGAACTGGGAAAACACCTATTACGAATGGATGCGCAACATCCAGCCGTGGTGCGTGTCGCGACAGATCTGGTGGGGGCACCAAATTCCGGCATGGTTCGGTCCTGATGGTGAAATCTTTGTCGAAGAAAGCGAAGAGGCAGCCAAGGCCGCCGCGCGTCAATCAACCGGTCAGGATATCGAACTGACCCGTGATCCCGATGTGCTGGATACCTGGTTCTCTTCAGCCTTGTGGCCGTTCTCGACACTCGGCTGGCCCGAGCAAACACCCGAACTTGAACGCTATTACCCAACCGATGTGCTGATTACCGGCTTTGACATCATCTTTTTCTGGGTTGCCCGAATGATGATGATGGGCTTGCATTTCATGAAGGAAGTGCCGTTCCATACGGTCTATATCCATGCTCTGGTCCGAGATGAAAACGGCCAGAAAATGTCCAAATCCAAGGGTAACGTCATTGATCCGCTCGATCTGATCGAGAAATACGGCGCCGATGCCCTGCGTTTTACGCTGACGGCTTTTGCCGCGCAGGGTCGGGATGTGAAACTCTCCGAAAGCCGGGTTGAGGGATATCGCAATTTCTGTACCAAGCTCTGGAATGCTGCCCGCTTCTGTGAAATGAACGAGTGCATGCCGATCGCTTCGTTCGATCCGCACTCGGTGACACAGGCCGTCAACAAATGGATTATCGGCAAGGTCGTTGAGGCCGAGCAGCGCACCCGGGAAGCCATAGAATCCTATCGCTTCAACGACGTTGCGACGTCTCTGTACCAGTTTACATGGGGGACATATTGCGACTGGTATCTGGAACTGGTGAAACCGGTGCTGATGGGCGATGACGAAGATGCAAAAGCCGAGGCGCGGGCAACCGCTGCGTGGGTTCTCGATCAGATTCTATTGCTGGCGCATCCGGTCATTCCGTTCATCACCGAAGATCTTTGGCAGTCGATTACGCCGGATCGGCCACAGCGTCTGATTGCCAGTGACTGGCCGGTCTATGACAGCACGCTCAGCAATGCCGAGGTTAATGCTGAAATTGATTGGGTTGTGCGTCTGATCACGCAAATTCGCCAGGTACGTTCGGAAATGAACGTGCCGCCTTCAGCCAAGGTGCCGATGTATCTGAAGGATCCAAGTGCCCGTTCGCAAATGATCCTGCAAACCCACAATGACTTGATTCTGCGGTTGGCGCGTTTGGAAAACGCCGATGTCTTAAGTGGCGATGTTCCAGGCGGTGCTGTTCAGGACGTGATTGACGAAGCGACGATCATTTTGCCGATTGCCGAAGTGATTGATCTCACTGCGGAACGGAGCCGTCTTGAGCGAGAAATTGCCAAGCAGGACAAGGAAATACAGCGCTTTGAGGGGAAACTCGGCAATCAGAAGTTTATCGCCAATGCGCCTGATGAAGTTGTCGAAACCGAACGTGAACGACTTGCAGAAGCCAAGCAGGTGCGCGAGAAGCTCGAAGAAGCACATGGCCGCCTGATGGCAATGGGCTGATTAAATACTCGATGTTATATAGGCTAAGGGGCAATTAGGGGATTGAATATGAGTGACGAAATGCAGGCAGTTGCTGATCAGATAACCGAGATTATAACCATTTATGGACTGGACGTCGTGGGGGCTCTGGCCATCCTGATCCTCGGCTGGATAGCCGCTGGTTGGGTCCATAATATTGTCGACCGTGGACTTGGTAGGGTGCCGAACATGGATTCGACCCTGCGTCCGTTCCTTTCGAACCTCGTGCGCTGGATCATTCTGGCATTTGTGATTGTTGCGGTCCTCAACCAGTTCGGTGTCGAGACGACCAGCATGATTGCAGTTTTGGGTGCTGCCGGTCTGGCCATCGGTCTGGCCCTGCAGGGCACGCTGTCGAATGTTGCAGCCGGCGTCATGCTGCTGATCTTGCGTCCTTTCAAGGTCGGCGATTTCATCACGGCGGGCGGTATTTCCGGCACCATCGTCGAGATCGGCCTGTTCACCAGTGAGCTGAAAACCGGCGACGGCGTCTATATCATGGCGCCGAATTCACAGATATGGAACACCACCATCACCAACTTTGCCCGCAATCCGACGCGTCGTATCGATATCGTTGTCGGCATCGCCTATGACGACAGCATCGATGATGCACAGAATGCATTGCAGAACCTGATGGA
Source organism: Rhodospirillales bacterium (assembly GCA_030727885.1). Lineage (GTDB taxonomy): Bacteria > Pseudomonadota > Alphaproteobacteria > Rhodospirillales > Casp-alpha2 > UBA4479. The sequence continues at coordinate 3,548 of JANRAT010000239.1, forward strand.
ACGCAATGCCATGGTGCTCAAGGACCCGGCACCGATGACCATGGTGATGGCACTTGCCGACAGTTCCGTGAACATCAACCTGCGTTGCTGGGTTAATACCGCCGATTACTGGAATGCGCTTTGGTCCCTGAACAAGGGGGCCAAACTGGCCATCGAAGC
>JANRAT010000240.1 GCA_030727885.1 Rhodospirillales bacterium
CTGTACGGCAGCGGCATTTATCTGATGGCCCATGCGACAGATCCGCTGACTCTGAACCTCACCGGCGGCGTAATGATCGGTCTGGCGCAGGCCGGTGGCGGTCTGGCGGTTGTGCTGGGCTCCGTCGGGCGCATTTTGCCGGCCAAGCAGCGGACCATGGGGCTCGGCCTGATCACCGCAGCCGGCGCCGCCGGTCAGTTCACCATTGTGCCGCTCGGCCAGTCTTTGCTGTCAGCCGGCTATGAATGGCTGCCGGCGATGCTGATCCTGGCATCGAGTGCCGTGCTTATTGTTGCCTGCGGGGTGCCGCTGGCCGGCAAACCGGACATCAGAGGAGCGGCCAGAACGGTGGTCGAAAACGACCCCGGTCTTTCTGCGGCGTTGCGCGAGGCGGCAAAGCATCGCGGTTACTGGCTGTTGACGCTCGGCTTCTTTGTCTGCGGCTTCCATGTCTCCTTCGTCGGTGTTCACTTGCCGGCCTATCTGACCGACGTCGGCATGTCGGGCGAGTGGGGGGCGTGGTCGCTGGCGATGATCGGCCTGTTCAACGTCATCGGCAGTTTCGTTGCCGGCATTCTGGGTGACCGTTTCCGCAAGAAAAACCTGCTTTCGATCCTGTATTTCATGCGCTCCGTGGTGATCTTGCTGTTCATCATGATCCCGGTCTCGCCGATCACGGTGATCCTGTTCTCGGCGTCGCTGGGCCTGTTGTGGCTCTCCACGGTACCGCTGACCTCCGGTCTGGTGGCGCAGATGTTCGGTACCCGCTACATGGGCACGCTGTTCGGCATTGTCTTTCTCAATCACCAGATCGGCAGCTTTCTGGGTGTCTGGCTTGGCGGTTATTTCTACGACACCACCGGCTCCTATATGCCGGTATTCTGGGCCGGGGTGGCGTTGGGCGTGATTGCGGCCATCGTGCATTTCCCGATCCGCGACGAGGTGCCGTCTACCCAGGCCCGAACCGCCTGAAGCTGCCGGGTGACGTGCCTGCATTGATGTGGCAAACTGATATATCATAAGTCGAGCGACGCTGAGTCTCAGGAGCCACGCCATGCTGATGCCGAAACCCGATCAGGCCGTAATTGCCCGCCGTGCCGAACTGGCCCAGGCGTTGCGGACAATTGTACCCGGCGAAGGGGTCATCGACACAGACGAGGAATTGCGCGCTTTCGACTGCGACGGCCTGATGGCGTACAAGCAGTTGCCGCTGATCGTGGTACTGCCTGAAACCACCGCCGAGGTCGCCGCGGTCCTCAAATACTGTCACGCCAATAACGTCAAGATCGTGCCCCGCGGCTCCGGCACCGGACTGTCCGGCGGCGCCATGCCGCTCGCCGATGCGATCACGCTGGGGCTGTCCAAGTTCAAGAAAATCCTCGATATCGATTTCGACAACCGTTGTGTCGTGACCCAGCCCGGTGTCACCAATCTGGCGATCTCGCAGGCTGTCGAATACGCAGGCTTTTATTATGCGCCCGATCCCTCGTCACAGATCGCGTGCTCGATCGGCGGCAACGTCGCCGAAAATTCGGGTGGCGTGCATTGTCTCAAATACGGTCTGACCACCAATAACATTCTTGGCGTCGAGATGGTCCTGATGAACGGCGAGATCGTCCGTCTCGGCGGCAAGCATCTGGATTCCGGCGGCATGGACCTGCTCGGCGTGATTACCGGGTCTGAAGGCCTGCTGGGCGTGATTACCGAAGTCACGGTGCGTATCCTCAGGAAGCCGGAAACCGCGCGCGCCCTGCTGATCGGTTTTCCGACCATGGTCGACGCCGGTAACTGCGTCGCCGATGTGATTGCCGCCGGGATCATTCCGGGCGGCATGGAGCTGATGGACAAGCGGACCATTCACGCGACCGAGGATTTCGTCCACGCCGGTTATCCGCTGGATGCCGAAGCGCTGATGATCGTCGAGCTGGATGGCCCGGAATCTGAAGTCGTCTATCTGGTCTCTCGGGTCGAGGAAATCGCCAGGGCCGCCAACGCCAGCTATCTCAGGATCAGCGAAAGCGACGAGGAACGGGCCCGCTTCTGGTCCGGCCGCAAGAATGCATTTCCGGCGATCGGCCGCATTTCGCCCGATTACATCTGTGTCGACGGCACCATCCCGCGCCGCAAGCTCGCCGAAGTGCTGGAGCGGATGCAGGGTATTTCCGAAAAGCATGACCTGCGCGTCGCCAATGTGTTTCATGCCGGTGACGGCAATCTGCATCCGCTGATCCTGTTCGACGCCAACGTGCCGGGTGAGCTGGAGCGTGCCGAGGCGGTGTGCAGCGACATCCTCAAACTGTGTGTTGAAGTCGGCGGCGTGCTCAGCGGTGAACACGGCATCGGCGTCGAAAAGCGCGACCTGATGGGCTCGATGTTCACCGAAGACGATCTAAAGCAGCAGCAGCGGGTCAAATGCGCCTTCGATCCCGAACACCTGCTGAACCCGGGCAAAGTCTATCCGGAACTGCACCGCTGTGCCGAGCTCGGCAAAATGCATATTCATCACGGCAAGCTGCCGTTCCCGGATATTCCAAGGTTCTAGGCGACGACAATGAGTGAAATCCTGAAACCAGTAAACGACGCGCAGCTGTTGCAGGCGGTCCAGTGGGCAGTCTCTGAAAAGACGCCGCTCGAGATCGTCGCCGGTGGCACCAAGCGCGATTACGGACGGCCGATGCAGACGGCGGCGACGCTTGATCTCTCGGACATGTCGCAGATCAAAGTCTACGAACCTGCGGAACTTTTCATCACCGCCGAAGCTGCCGCACCGATGGCGGAAATCGACAGGGTGCTGGGCGAAGCCGGTCAGCAGTTGTCGTTCGAGCCGCCGGATCTTGGTCCCTTGCTGGGCACACCGGCCGGTGGCGCGACCATCGGCGGCATCGTGGCTGCCAATCTGGCCGGACCGCGGCGGATCAAGGAAGGCTCGGCGCGCGATCATCTGCTCGGCTTTCATGCGGTGTCGGGCCGGGGTGAGGAATTCAAATCCGGTGGTACGGTCGTCAAGAACGTCAGCGGCTTCGATCTTTCGAAACTGATGGCCGGCTCGTTCGGTACCCTGGCGGTGCTGTCGTCACTGACCATGAAGGTGCTGCCGGCTCCTGAAAAAACAAGAACGCTGCTGCTGCGCTGGCGGCCCGACGGGGTTTACGCCCACGCTGCGATGCGGGTGATGTCGCAGGCCCTTGGCAGTCCGCACGATGTCTCCGCCGCGGCGCACCTGCCGGCGCTGGTGGCCTCGCGTTCGGGCATTGATTTCATCAACGTCACCGGCGGCGGTGTGACCGCGCTCCGGATCGAAGGGCCGGAACCGTCGGTCAAGCACCGGGCCGAGATGCTGACCAGGGAACTCAAGAATTTCGCGACCATCGAAGAGCTGCACACCAGCAACTCGAAAATTTTCTGGCGCTCCGTACGCGACGTCCATCCGTTTGTTGATCGCGCCGATCTGCCCTACGTCTGGCGCTTGTCGGTGCCGCCGGCCTCGGGTGCAAAGATCGCACTTTCGATCCTTGAAGATCTCAACGGCGAGGTTTTTTATGACTGGGGCGGCGGGCTGATCTGGCTGGCGCTGGCGCCGGTGTTCAATGCCGGTGCCGAAGTGATCCGCGCCGTGCTGGAAAGCAGCGGCGGTCACGCGACGCTGGTCCGGGCACCTGCCGACATCAGGGGCACGGTGCCGGTGATGCAGCCGCTGTCCGAGAC
>JANRAT010000241.1 GCA_030727885.1 Rhodospirillales bacterium
GATCAGGCGCATCACCAAAGACAGGTATTCGTTGACCTTGGCTTCCAGCTGAATCGCCAGCGTGCCGTTGCCGCCGGGCGTCTCGAAGCCGATGAAGAATTTCCAGGCAACCGGCAGCACATAGTAATAAACCAGCGCCCCACCGGCGAAGAACAGGATCGGCGTCGCGATCAGAAACGGCAGGAAAGCCGACTTTTCATGTTTGTACAGGCCGGGCGCGACAAACAGCCAGATCTGGCAGGCGATGAACGGAAAACCGATGAACATCGCCGCGAAGAACGACACTTTGACATAAGTGAAGAACGCTTCCTGCAGCGCCGTATAGATCATCCGGCGGTCGCGGCCGGCTTCGTGCAGGACGTCAGCCAGCGGCTGAACCAGAAACGCGTATATCTGCGTCGAGAAGTAAAAGCAGATCATAAACAGTATCATCAGGGCGAGCACGGACCACAGAAGCCGGGTCCTGAGTTCGATCAGATGTGCCAGCAAGGGCATCTTTGAGTCTTCGATGCTGTCGTCGTCTTTGGCCACGGCTCAGTCCTCCCCGGCTTTTTTAGCCGGTTTCGGCGCGTCATCTGCCGAAGCAATTTTCTCCGCTGTCTTGGGCGGCGCAGGGGCATCGAAGGTCATGGCTTCGTTGGCATCGGGCAGGTCGTCTTTTTCGACATCGGTTTTCTTGATGTCGTCGGAAAAGCCCTGCGCGGCATTGCTGAGGTCGCCCTCGATTTTGCCGATATCCTTGATATCGCGGGATATGTCGCCGTCCGGATCCATGGTCTTTTCAATGTCTTTCATGAAATCGCCATTGGCTTCGGCGGCGATCTCACGGCGCATGTCGTCAAGTTCGGTTTCGCGGACAATATCGTCCAGCCCGCTCTGGAATTCGCGGGCCATGCCTTTGAGTTTGCGCAGCGCACCGGTCACGGTTTTGAGTACGCGCGGCAAATCTTTTGGCCCTACGACGATGAGGGCTACAATCGCTATCAGGAAGACTTCCTGCCAGCCGATATCGAACATGGTGGTCGACCTTGATCAAACGACGAAAGAAAAAAGCCGGATATTAAATAAGGCCGGCTCGCGGTTCAGCCACCTGTGGCTTTGTCCTTTTCGGAGGAACTTGCCTTAACATCTTCCTTGGCTTCCGCATTGATGGCCTTTTTCTCGGTCGTGTCGGCGTCATCGTTTGCAGAGTCGTCATCCTTCATGCCTTTTTTGAAGGATTTGAGGCCCTTGCCGAAGTCACCCATCAGCGCCGAAATCTTGCCTTTGCCACCAAACAGCACCAGGACAACCGCGAGAACGATTAACCAATGCCAAATACTGAACGCACCCATATGAAACTTCCCATTAGCTGTCGCATCTTATTCAAAACACCGGGCGAGAGCGGTCCGGATGAACAGCGCGCAATTCAAAACGCGACAACGGCGCCATACAGCGCCGCACCCTCACAGGAGCCGTTAGATTTGCGGCTCGCACCCAAGATTGCAAGGCATTTTCGGTATTTTACCAACTAAAAACAGTCTGCTTGAACGCACCCCCTCACCTGTCCTCTCCCCCACTGCGTGGTGGAGAGGGACTCACGCATTCAGGTACGGTTCTACTTATTCCTCTCCCCCTTCATGGGGGAGAGTTTAGGTGAGGTGGTGGAAGTACTGGCCTAAAACTCGTCGTCGGGATCGAGCGGTTCGAGCGGGTCTTCGCGGACGCCGCTGAGGGCGTCCTGCGGCAGCGGATCGTCCTCGTTGCCGGTCTGCTCTTCGGCTTCGGGGGTGTTGTATTCCCCTGCCGTCGCCCGGTAGGCGTTGATCGCCGGTGAGGCATCAAGCAGCCCGGCCGCCTTCAGCTCGTCGACGCCCGGCAGATCGCGCAGCGATTCAAGTCCGAAGTGATCAAGGAAGGTGTCGGTGGTGCCCCACTGCAACGGCCGGCCCGGCGTCTGGCGACGGCCGCGCGGCTTGATCCAGGTTTCCTCCATGAGCACGTCGATGGTGCCCTTGGAAATGCTGACGCCGCGGATTTCCTCGATCTCGGCCCGTGTCACCGGCTGGTGATAGGCGATGATCGCCAGTGTTTCGATGGCGGCACGGCTGAGCTTGCGGGCCACCTCGACTTCCTTGTTGAGGAAATCTGTCAGATCCGGCGCCGTGCGAAACGCCCACGAAGCGCCGGCGCGGACCAGATTGACGCCGCGCAGCTGATACATCCGCGACAGTGCCTTCAACAGCCCCTTGATATCGGCATCATCGGGCAGCCGGTTGGCCAGCATCCGCTCGGTCATCGGCTCGGCGGAGGCAAACAGCAGCGCTTCGGTGATCCGCATGTAGCGGTCCCAGGTAGCCGGGTCGAGTGTGCTTTCGCCGGGTTTGCTTGCGACTTCGTCGGATTCTTCCTCAGCGTCGGATTCAGCATCGCCATCATCTTCGCCGTCAAGGATGTCGGCATCCGCCGTCGGGGCATCAGCCTCAGGATCACCCTCAGTCTCAGCATCGGCACCCTGTTCGAGCACCTCGGCTTCAGCTTCTGACTCGTCCTGAGCAGCCTCTTCTTTGACGCCCTCATCGTTCGCGTGATCAACCATTTCGCGTTCCATCTTGTTATTCCGGCTCAGACTGATCCGAAGTGTTTGCCCGACCCTGCAGATAGATCGGTCCGAAGCTGCTGCTCTGGCGGAGCAAAAGCTTGCCCTCCTTGGCCATTTCCAGGCTGGCAACAAATGTCGAGGCGACTGCCGAGCGGGTCAGCAGCACGCCCTTCAGGTTTTCCGGCAGAAATGACCATAGATCCTGCCAGTCCGGCGTCATGCCGACGAGCCGGCGCAGCCGCTGCAGGGCATCCTCGACGGTATAGATTTCAAACGCCTCGATCTGCATCGGGGCGTGGGCGTTCTTGCGACGCTGCTGGTCGGCATAGGCCTTCAGCAGATCATACAGCGTGGCATCAAGAATTTCGACTTCGCGTGGCTTGAAGCGTTCGGGATTGCCGCGACCGACAAAATCCTGACCGAGCCTTGGGCGCGCCATAAGCCCCTGACCGGCATTCTGCATCGCCTGCAGCCGCATCAGCTGATACTGCAGGGCCGCCGCCATGGCTTCGCCGCTCGGCTCTTCCTCGGTCGAGAGGTCAGGCAGCAGCAGGCGTGACTTGAGGAACGCCAGCCAAGCCGCCATCACCAGATAGTCGGCGGCCAGCTCAAGGTTGTGTTTGCGAGCCTCGGCGACGAACGCCAGATACTGGTCGGCCAGCTCAAGGATCGAGATGTGGATCAGATCGACCTTCTGGTCGCGGGCCAGCTGCAGCAAGACGTCGATCGGGCCTTCAAAGCCCTGCAGATCGACGACGAACGGGTTCAGCCGCTGCTCGGTGTCGTCACCGCCGTCTTTCGACGGATCATCGAAGCCGTCGCCCGGGCTCGGATCGAACTCGATAATTTCAGCCATAACCGTCGTGTCCTGTTCTCAGCCGATCCCGACAAGCGTCACGATGAAGTCCTGAATGTGACTTGCCGGGATGATCACTAGCCACCGGAAAAGGTTCAGATCAAGCCCCATAATGCCACCGATCCACGGCAGTAAAAAGATCGCGCCGAGGACAATGAAGATCCCGTACCGTTCCAGGCGCACCAGATACTGTGCAATCGACCACGGCAGGATCCCGACGGCGACCCGCCCGCCATCCAGCGGCGGTATAGGCAACATATTAAAG
>JANRAT010000242.1 GCA_030727885.1 Rhodospirillales bacterium
GGGGTGCCGATATCAATGTCGGAGATAGTCCTCTTGGCGAGGGCGTCGCGTACGCAGCCGCCGACGTAGCGGACATCAGACCCGCCAGCAGTCAGGGCATCCATAATGCGGACAGTTGCCGGGTCTCTCAGCCAGGGCTCCGGGTTGAGTTTGCCGATCGGTGCTGTCGTGGCATTCATCGATATCACTATTGCGGCGCTTTCTCGAAGCGGGGCGGGACAATTTTACCATTCTCGATCCTGGGCGCTATATAGGTGCCGGAATCGGGTGGATTGCCACCGGTCAGTGCGAGTGTAATCAACGTCGCAGCTAACAGGATAAATCCGGCCACGATGGACCAGAAAATTGGTCCCTTTTGCAGACTGGGTTCTTCGCCACCGTTTTTGCGGGCACTGGCTCGGGCATAGGCATGCCAGGCCAGATACATCAATAACGGCGCGATAAGCGGGATAATGTAGCTGATAATCATACGTGCCATTGCTTTATTCCACGGGTTCCATCAGGACATCATAGAGATTTCTGATCATTCCGGCGGTTGCGCCCCAAATATAATAATCGCCATAAGGCATGGCATAGAATTCACGCTTGGTGCCTTTGTAGACGCGTGAATCGCGACGGTGGTTTTTAGCGTCCAGCAAGAAAGACAAGGGCACTTCGAAGACTTCAGCCACTTCGAATTCATCAGGCTGGATGGTATAGTTCGGATGCACGAGGCCAACGACCGGTGTTATGGTGAAGCCGGTCCTGGTGATGTATTGATCCAGCCTGCCGATAATCTGCACGTGTTTACGCTCTAGTCCGACTTCCTCCTCGGCTTCCCTTAATGCCGCCATTTCTGCTGTGCCATCATCGGGTTCGACATGGCCGCCCGGGAAACTGATCTGACCCGGGTGATGCTCCAAGTGATCTGTCCGCTGGGTCAGCATCATGGTCAGACCATTCGGCCGTTCAACCAGCGGCACCAGGACGGCCGCTTCACGGAGCTCGCCCAATGGCTGCATCCCGGGGTTAAGGTCGTGATCCCCGCGTGATGATGAGCGAATGCCGAATGTCTCGAATGACCGTTCGAGCCGCATGATAATAGTCGACTTGTTCATGTTCACTCCGACGCCGGCCCCAGTATGAAAAATTCTCCTGCACTATCTATGGTTAGCATACTGCGTCCATCAACCTCTGCCACTACGGCGTTGTTCACAAGCTCATAAAATACTGCCCGGTTAATGCGGGCTTCCGTGCCATCTTCAAATAATCGAAGATAGGGACGTGGCTCACCGCTATTGGGGGCAATCGCAACCCGGATTGGGTGGTTTGCGTCCGCAGTTATCCATGAGTCTACGTTGGTTCTGAATTTAAGATACCTCACGCCATTGTCATTTGTCTCAAGCATTTCCACAGCCAAGAATGGCGCGTCATCGACTTTGATTCGTGCCATCTCTGCAGGTGTGATAAGCCAGTAATCACCAGCTTCGTCACGGCGAACCACTGTCGCAAAGAGTTGGACCAGTTTTTTCCGGGTAATCGGTGATCCGTTATGAAACCAGGCGCCTTCGGCGTTAATGCGGATGTCTACATCGCCGCAGACAATCTGCCCCGGACGGGGCGTGATTCCTTTCGGCGGCGGGCACGGTGTGCCGCTGACTTCAGCAAATGTAATATTTTCGGCCTTTTCCGGCGTATCGATCATCCGCTACGCTTCCTTTCCACACCATGAAGGAGGTTTCGACGTGACAACGACGACCAGTCCTCAAGATAAAGATAGTCCGATAAGCGCCGAACGCCATAGCCCTGTTGCTGAGGTTGAAGCCCTTTCCCTGCGGATAGCCGCCGCACGGGCTGCAGTGGGGCAGGCAATTTTCGGCCAGGAGAATGTGGTCGAGGAAAGTTTGGTAACCCTGCTGGCAGGTGGGCATATACTTTTGATCGGTGTGCCAGGTCTTGGCAAAACGCGTCTCGTCGAGACGCTCGGCACAGTTTTCGGGTTGAATGACAAGCGGGTTCAGTTCACCCCGGATCTGATGCCAGCGGATATCCTGGGTTCGGAAGTGCTGGAAGAATCTGATGGCGGGCGGCGGTCTTTCCGCTTCATTAAGGGACCGGTTTTCGCGCAATTGCTGATGGCGGATGAAATCAACCGCGCCAGCCCGCGCACGCAATCGGCCTTATTGCAGGCGATGCAGGAAAAGCGCGTCTCTGTTGCCGGGCAGGATTACGACCTGCCACGCCCTTTTCATGTGCTTGCAACACAAAACCCGCTTGAACAGGAAGGCACATATCCGCTGCCGGAAGCACAGCTTGATCGATTCTTCATGCAGGTGAACGTTGATTACCCGGATCTTGCTGCCGAACGCGATATTTTGATCAAAACAACCGGCAACGATGATATCAAACCGGGCCAGATCATGGATGCCGAAAGCCTGATCGCTGCGCAAAAACTGGTCCGCTCGATACCCGTGGGCGAGTCGGTGTCCGAAGCCATTTTGACGCTTGTTCGTGCCGGTAGACCGGAATCTTCGGATCTGGCATTGGTCCAAGCCAACGTCTCATGGGGCCCTGGGCCTCGGGCATCTCAGGCTTTGATGCTCGGTGTCAGGGCGCGCGCTGTGATTGATGGACGGTTATCACCCAGTATCGACGATGTTTTGGCATTGGCACGGCCCATCTTGCGCCATCGCATGGCGTTGACGTTTGCCGCCCGCGCCGAAGGCATAACGCTGGAAGAGATAATCGGCGATCTTTGTGAACGAATCGGCTGAGGTAAATTATGGCCGAACGCGCTAAGCGTTCTCACCACCAAGCTGAAGCGCTGGCAGCCGGTCTGCCGCCGCTTTTGGTTGCGGCTGAACGCGTCGCGACAACGGTGTCTCAGGGAGTGCACGGGCGCCGCCGGGTTGGTCAGGGGGAGACATTCTGGCAGTTTCGCCGCTATCAGGCTGGTGACAGCATTCAGCGCGTAGACTGGCGGCAATCGGCCAAAAACGATTCCGTGTTCATTCGGGAAACCGAATGGGAAGCGGCGCAGAGCGTCTGGCTTTGGCGCGATGCTTCGCCGTCCATGTCGTTTACCTCAGGAGATATGATCGAACCCAAGCAATCTCGAGCCGACCTTTTATTGATGGCGCTTGCGTCATTGCTGATCCGAGGCGGTGAACATGTGGCTTTGCTGGGAACAGGTGTACCACCGGCATCCGGGCGACTTGTGTTATCGCGCTTGTGGAATGAAATCGAAAGAGCCCGCGATACCTCGCAAGGGCTACCCCCCTTCGAGATGTTGCCAAGGCATGGTCGACTGGTCATTTTCAGCGATCTGTTATCACCGCTTGATCAGGTTCGTATGGCGGTTAACGCTTTTGCCCATTATGGCGTACGCGGGCATGTATTGCAGATCGTTGATCCGGCTGAGGAAACTTTTCCCTATACCGGACGCATTCAATTTGAGGGTCCCGAAGGCGAAGGAACGGCCGTGATCGGCAATGTTGAATCCGTCGCCGGTACCTACAAGAATGCCTTTAAGGCGCATCTTGAAGGGGTCCGTTCTATCGCCACGGCTGCCGGGTGGGGCTATACGCGTCATCGTACTGATCAGGCACCGGAAGTCGCGTTGATGGCACTGTATCTGGCTCTCAGCGATCAGGGCAGGCTTTGACATGCTGAGCCTGGGCCCACTTTCGTTCACCCAGCCATGGGCACTTTGTGCTC
>JANRAT010000243.1 GCA_030727885.1 Rhodospirillales bacterium
CGCCAGAGCCGTGGCCGGGGTCATCAACATACTTGATCCCGATATCATTGTCTTTGGCGGCGGCCTGTCTCATCTTTCTGTGATTTATGAGACCTTGCCGAAAATCCTCGGCACCTATGTATTTTCGGACGTCTGTGATACGCCGTGTGTCAGAAACGTGCATGGCGACAGTTCCGGGGTGCGTGGTGCGGCATGGTTGTGGCCTAAACAAAAAGGATAAGAGACAGACGATGAGTGTTTCCGTAAATTTTTCCGCCCCCGGCGTCGCCGAAATTATCATTAACCGCGATGAAAAGCGGAATGCTCTAAATACAGAAACCGTCAACGGTATCGTAGATTGCGCCGTCGCTTTGGCCGCAGAATCAACTCTCCGCGTCGTCATCCTCCGCTCTGTCGGGGATCGGGCATTTTCGGCAGGCGCCGACATCGGTGAGCTTGCGGCGCTTGATCAGTCGACAGCCTACGGCTTCATCAACAATCTGCGCCGCGCCATTCAGGCGGTGTTTGATTTGCCGGTGCCGGTGATTTGCCGCATCCACGGGGCCTGCATCGGTGGGGCGATGGAGTTGGCGGCAGCCTGCGATCTGCGCATTGCCAGCGAGAAGGCCAGCTTCTGCATGCCCGAAGTGCGGGTCGGTATTCCCTCCGTCATTCAGGCTGCCTTGCTGCCGCGTATCATGGGCCGAGGCCGCGCCGGATGGCTGGTTCTGTCGGGCGATGTGATCGATGCCAAAACCGCCTTCGACTGGGGCTTTATCGAAAAGCTGGTATCAGCAGAAAATCTCGACAGGGCTGTTGATGAAGCCGTCTGCTCGATCCTTGCTTCAGCCCCGGGTGCTGTGCGCACACAGAAAAGACTTCTGAAGGATTGGGATGAGCTGCCCCTCGACCAGGCCATCACGGCAAGCATGGACGCGTTCGCTGAGTCATATAAAAGCGACGAGCCAGAAACCTATATGGCCCACATCAAAGCCAAAAAATCCAAAGCCTAGTTTCCGGTCATCGACAGCGAAACGTCAGTGCGCCATCAACATCGGGATCTTGGCATGTCCCAGAACGTGCTTGGTTACCCCGCCCAGAATCAACTGGCGCATGCGACTGTGCGTATAGGCACAGCTGATCAGCAGATCGGCACCGAAATTGTCGCATTCCTCCAGAAGTCTTGGACCAACACTTCCGGCCGCCGCTTCGAAGATTCTCATTTCCGGAACGATACCGTGCCATTCAAGATATTTGGCCAATTCATGGCCACGCGCACCAGAGGTGCGAAGGCTGTCCGCCGTCAGCACCAACACTTTATCAGCCTGTTCCAGCACGCGGATTGACGATGATACGGCGCGCGCCGATTGCGCACTGCCGTTCCAGGAAATTGCGATCCGTTTGCGTGTCGATTCCGTGCCCCCTGGCGGCACGACCAGCACCGGGCGACCACTTTCAAAGATAGCCGCGTTGAGCGTCATCGGTGTCAGGACATCGTCGGAATCACCAGGTCTGGCGACAACGATAATGTCATTGAGACGGCCAAGGCGTGCCACGACTTCATCTTCCCGGCCATGTTCATGCCGCCATGCGACCGTCATGCGTTTTTCACCGTTCGGCTTGTCCGAAACGACGGCGCCATGACGAACGACACTGTCATCGAACATTTTCCGGGCCCGGGCAGCGCGCTCCGCCGCTTCCTTTTCAGCCATGGTAATCATGTCTTCGACCATCGCGACGGACATGCCTTCACCAAGCAAGGGGATGGATTCTTTAGCTTCCGGCTCAACGTGGAGGACTTCAAGATGGCTTTTAAGGTCCATTGCAACGGAATAAGCCTTATCCAGAACGCCTTCATTTTCAGGTGCGCCGCTTAAGGGGCAAAGGATCGTGTTGACCATTGAAAATTACTCCCTCTGATTATTAATTGTTGTTGTCATGTTGCGCCATTTTAGCGGAAATCGCAAAGAATCCATCAAACCTTCAGGACTTTCAGGGCCTGGTCGATCGTTGCATTCTTCTTCCCCGAACTGTCGATTTTTGCCCAGGTGATCGGGCCCAGCTCGTATTCGGACTGCTGACGGGCAACATCGGTCGTCACGTCCGAAACATTGCGTTCACGTGTTTCCACCCTGTGGACCCGCACATGTTCAGGGGCATCGACCCACAAACCCTGATACGGAACGCCGCATTCTATGGCCAGCGTATCCGCCTGAGCGCGCTGTTCAGCTTTGGCAAATACGGCATCCAGTACAACGCACTGACCAGCAGCCAGTGCCGAACGGGCCTGCCCGAAAAAGTCCTGATAGGTTTTTTCCGTCATCTCGGACGTATAGCCATGAGCCCCAAGGCTTTCATTCGGATGAATCCCGTTCAGGCGTTTGCGGACCACGTCTGTTCTGACAACCCGTGCACCGGGGGCCTGCCCCAGGTGGGAAGCGATCTCTCTCGCCAGCCTTGATTTTCCCGAGCCCGACAAGCCACCGACGGCGACCAGCCTTGGCGGCTTTCGCTGCAGGTATTGTTCTGCCAGTTCCAGATATCGGCGCGCTGTCGCCAGCTCCCGTTCCTGATCCTCCGGCTTTTCCTGCGCCCTGGCGATGGCCGCGCCGACATGGGCACGAATTTGTGCCCGCATCGACAGGAAGATCGGCAGCACCTGAAAAACGTCTGCCCGCTCGTCGCCGACATCAAGATAGCGGTTGAGCAAAAATGCTGAAAGCCGACGGAGTCCATGAAAATCAAGATCCATCAGCAGGAAGGCCAGATCGTACATCACATCGATATCAGAAAAATCAGACGAGAACTCAATGGCATCAAACAGTGTCGGCTTGTCGTCAATCAGGCAGATGTTTCTGAGATGCAGATCGCCATGACAGATACGAACCCTGCCCGCATCGCGCCTGTCATCAAGCACGGCCGCCACATTATCAATCCGCTTCAGGGTCTCGGCAGCAACGGATGACGCCTTGTTTTTCTCAAAGCTGTCTGGTGGCAGTATCTCAAACGAACGGGCGTTGTTTTCCGCAATCATCCTGATACCGGCATGTCCGCCGCTTGTGGCACGAATTTCGGCGGCAGCATGGAATTCGGCAATCGTATCGGCGAGCGCTTCAATGCGCGGACGCCGCAAACCACGCTCGACCCCGGCCAGTCGATCAAACAAGGTGTCCTCATCGAAACGCACCATGTCAACCAGCCATTCAACAGGCGTGCCTGCACCACCAAGCTCATAACCGCCATCCGGTGTTTTGGTAACGGCCACGACGCCCTTGTATATCGAGGGTGCTGTTCGCCGATTGATCTCGACTTCTTGCACACAGGCCTGATGTCTGGCCTCCAGAGTCTGGAAATCAAGGAACGGGAATTTGACGGCCCGCTTCATCTTCAAGGCCCGCTCACCGCTCAGGAATATCTTGGAAACATGAGTCGTATTGACCTGAACAGGGCCGGCGCCGAGCGCGTTTTCAGCGCGCAGGAAATCAATGACTGGTTGCTGGTCTGTTGAGGTCATGATCACCTGAACGATGCACGCGCCTCTTCGACGCCTTCCGGATCTTCATGGATGATAACTTCGGCACTTGGAAAAGCGTCCATCAGTTCCAACTCAACGGCTTCGGAAATATCATGGGCCTGCTTCAGGCGAATATCGCCATCAAGTTCCAGATGAAACTGAATAAATACATGCACCCCAGACGAA
>JANRAT010000244.1 GCA_030727885.1 Rhodospirillales bacterium
CTTCCTCGACCAGCACCCCGTCGCGGTCGAGAAACAGCGCCGGACGGGGCCGGGAGCCTGACATCCGCGTCAAAACCTGACGCCATACGCCGTCTTCACCGATTTCAGCCCCATAGGGAAGTTTCGCAGGAATCATTGAGCGCCGGACCTTGTCGTACTCGCGTTTGCATTCACGGTTGAGTATGCTCCATCCCATGCAGCCGAGCAAAGCCGACAACGACGAATTTGTGGAAATCCCTGCCCCCGCCCTTGCATCAAGCGCATGGGTGCGGTGGTTGCTGATTGTTTGCGGCTGGCTGATGATCGTGATCGGTATCATCGGCATATTCGTACCGGTCCTGCCGACCACTGTATTCATGATTGCAGCCCTATGGGCGTTCTCGCGCAGCTCCAGAAAATTTCAGATCTGGGTATGGACGCATCCGACATTCGGGCCACCGGTTCGGAACTGGAGCAAGTATAAGGTGATACCAATCCGTGGCAAAGTCGTTGCCGTGATCGGCATGTCGATGAGCTTTGTTTTTGTTGCGATCTGGGTAGCCGAAGACTGGAAGCTGCCGGCCCTGTTGGGGGCAGTCATGCTGCCGGCGGCACTTTATATCGTGACGCGGCGCAGCCGCCCGCCGACCCTGAATGTCTAGACGTTGAACTTGAACAGCATCAGATCACCGTCCTTGGTCACGTATTCCTTGCCTTCCTGACGAACCTTGCCGGCGTCCTTGCAGGCCTGTTCGCCACCCAGCGTAATGAAATCCTCATAGGCAATGGTTTCGGCACGAATAAAGCCGCGCTGGAAATCGCTGTGAATGGCGCCTGCCGCTTCCGGTGCCTTGGATCCTTTCGGCACGGTCCATGCGCGGACTTCCTTAGGCCCTTGCGTGAAGAACGTGATCAGTTCCAACAGCCGGTAACCGGCCTGAATAACCCGGGTCAACCCGGTTTCTTCGAGGCCAAGGGTTTCAAGAAATTCGGCCTTCTCCTCGGGCGAGCTCAATTGTGCAATCTCTTCTTCGATCTTCGCCGATATGACGACCGCTTCGGCACCTTCAGCAGCGGCCTTCTCGAAGACTCGCGCCGACTGGGCGTTGCCGTCATGGGCGGCTTCTTCCTCGACGTTGCAGATATAAAGCACCGGTTTCCCGGTCAGAAGCTGCAGCATGCGAAACGCCTTCTTTTCGTCATCGGCAACCTCGAGCATGCGGGCCGGTCGGCCGGCACGCAGCAGTTCCAGCGCCCGTTCGCAAAGCTTCAGTTCCTTGACCGCTTCCTTGTCGCCGCCGCGGATGCGCTTGGTCAGCGGAATTTCACGCTTTTCCAGGCTTTCCATGTCGGCCAGCATCAATTCCGTCTCAACGGTCTCGGCATCGGCGATCGGGTCAATTTTGTTTTCAACGTGGGTGATGTTCTCGTCTTCGAAGCAACGCAGCACGTGGCAGATCGCGTCCACCTCACGGATGTTGGCGAGGAACTTGTTGCCGAGGCCTTCACCTTTCGATGCGCCACGCACAAGACCCGCGATATCGACGAATTCAAGGCTGGTCGGGACGGTCTTTTCGGGATGCGATATCTTGGTGATCGCATCAAGACGCGGATCGGGCACCGAGACACGGCCGGTGTTCGGCTCGATGGTGCAGAACGGGAAATTCGCCGCTTCCGCCTGCGCGGTTTGGGTCAACGCATTGAACAGGGTCGATTTTCCGACATTCGGAAGACCAACGATACCGCAATTAAAACCCATTTTAAGCCTCTTCGTCAGTGCCCGGTTCAGGGCGTGGTGCATTTGGTCGGTTCGGGCTGATGCGATGCGCAACCCGACTCATGAACGGTGAATCCTCACCGTCGAGTACAAAATTCAGATATTCCGCACAGCCATCCAACATCGGATCCAGCCAGACGTCATCGGCTTTGGCGAAATCCTTAAGGACATAGTCTTTTACCTCGCCCTTGTCACCGGGGTGGCCAACGCCCATGCGAACCCGCGCATAGTCGGCACCGATACCGGCATGGATCGAGCGCAGCCCGTTGTGACCGGCATGACCACCACCCCGCTTGACCCGGAGTTTGCCGGGCGCCAGATCGATCTCGTCATGAAACACGACGATGTCGGCGGGCAGGATCTTGTAAAATGACGCACAGGCGAGCACGGCACGGCCGGAGTCGTTCATATACGTCATCGGCTTCAGGGCCAGCACTTTATGCGCACCGACAGTGCCTTCAGCAATTTCACCGTGGAATTTCGAGCGCCAGGGAGAAAAGCCATGGCGGCGGACGATTTCGTCCACCGCCATGAAGCCGATATTATGCCGGTTGTCGGCATAGGCCTGACCAGGATTGCCAAGCCCAACTACGAGAAACATGAGAAACCTCCGTCCAGGGATATTGCCCCTGGATTACTCTTCGGACTTCTCTTTTTTATCGTCTTCGCCTTCTTCACCGTCGTCTGCAGATTCCGTAAACACGGTCGGTGCAGCAATCGTCGCAATCGTGAAGTCACGATCAGTGATCGTCGGCTCAACGCCTTCCGGCAGGGAAATCGCACTGATGTGAATGGAATCACCAATGTCGAGTCCGCTCAGATCGGCGATCAGGCTTTCCGGAATGTTATCCGGCGAGCAGATCAGTTCGACCTCGTGACGCACCACGTTGAGTACGCCGCCTTCAATCAGGCCGGGGCACTTTTCTTCATTGATGAATTCAACAACAACTTCGATGGCAAGACGGGTCTTGGCGCTGAAACGCATGAAGTCGACGTGGATCGGGTGATCCTTGACCGGGTGCGTTTGCAGATCACGGGCAAGCACCTTGTAGGTTTCATCACCAACAGCGACTTCGTAGACGTGGGCAAAGAATCCCGGCTTGTGGTATTCTTTGTGCAGATCGACCGGATCAAGGGAAATAAGGACCGGTTCGAGCTTGTTGCCATAAATGACGCCGGGTACACGACCGGCACGGCGGACAGCACGAGCGGCCCCCTTGCCGGCACGTTCGCGGAGTTCCGCTTTCAGTGGATGGGCTTGAGCCATTGTAAGTCTCCTTGCTCAAATGGTAGACGGCCTCCAGGGGTGTCCGTCTACGTTACCGGCCCAACCATTGGGCCGGAATTCAGTAGATCAATCGAAAAGCGACGAAACCGAGCTTTCCTGAGAGATCCGTTTAATGGCCTCGCCGATCAGCGGCGCGACCGTCAATTGACGAATATTCTGGGCAACGCGAACGGCTTCGGTTGCCTGGATGCTGTCGGTAATCAGCAGTTTTTTCAGCGGCGACGAGCTGACACGCGCCACGGCACCGCCGGACAGCACACCATGTGTCACAATCGCAGAGACCGATGCCGCACCCTGTTCCATCAGCGCCACCGCTGCATTGCAGAGTGTGCCGGCACTGTCGACGATATCGTCGACCAGGATACAATCGCGGCCTGCCGCTTCACCGATGATGTTCATGACTTCCGATACACCGGCGCGTTCACGGCGCTTGTCGATGATCGCCAGATCCGCATTCAGCCGCTTTGCCAGACTGCGGGCGCGGACCACACCACCGACGTCCGGCGAAACAATCACCAGTTTATCGGTATTGCCGTTGGATTCGCTGAGAATATGCTCGCTGAGCACCGGCTCAGCGAACAGGTTGTCCGTCGGGATGTCGAAGAAGCCCTGAAT
>JANRAT010000245.1:0-811 GCA_030727885.1 Rhodospirillales bacterium
GCGCTGGTCTGAGCACGCTTCGTGAAGGCCAAAAGGTCTCTTACGAATTGCAGCCAGGTAAGAACGGCAAGTCTTCCGCCGAGAACCTTCAGGTTCAAGACTAATTGCCTACGGTACCGTTCCCGGTTCACTCTGGGAACGGTTACCACCTAAATAAGCGCGTTTATCGCGCTTATTTTTTTGCCCGCATTCCGGCTTTTCGCATCTAAATCCAGCCGAATGCCATATCGTATCATTGGCAAATTGAAAATTGCGGGGCAAAGTTCCTGAACACTTTTTATCTATTCGACAGGACGAACTTATGAACACGACCAAAGACCGCCCGTACTGGTGGGAAGAAGCCGAACCCGAATCTGCCGATGCCGGCCCCTTGCCCGCCCATGCCGATGTCGTCATCGTCGGTGCCGGATATGCCGGTCTGGGAGCTGCGATACCTCTGGCCCGCGCCGGCAGGGACGTTATCGCCCTTGAGCGGGACCGACCGGGCGACGGCGCATCAAGCCGCAATGGCGGCATCACCAGCGGCAACATTCGCCATTCATTTTCAAATCTTGTGCAGAAGTTCGGTATGGAACGGGCCAAGGCATTTTATGCCGAAGGCGTCACGGCAAGAGAGGACCTGTTCGAGTTCATTGAAAAAGAAAAGCTGCAATGCGACTTCCAGCAGACGGGCAGATTTACCGGTGCGATGCGTTCCGATGTCCTCGACGCCATGAAACGTGAAGCAGAATTATTGAACCGGCATATCGGCATCGAGCCAAAGATTATTGAACGCGCCAATCAGCACGATGAAATCGGCTCTGATCTTTAT
>JANRAT010000245.1:821-19790 GCA_030727885.1 Rhodospirillales bacterium
GTGCGAAGTGATATCGGCGGCGTCCATCCGGGCAAGTTGCACCGCGAATTGCGCCGTGTCGCGGAGGCATCCGGCGCCAAGATATTCGGCGGCTGCGGCGTCACCAACATTCGCCGCGTCGGCGGCACATTCGAGGTGACCACCGTGAACGGAACGGTCAAGGCCAACCATGTCATCGTCGCCACCAACGGTTATACCGACAAAGGCCTGCCATGGTTGCGCCGCCGTCTGGTTCCGGTGATTTCTGAAATGATCGCGACCGAACCGTTAAGCGCCAATCTGATGAAAACCTTGATGCCGAAACAGCAGATGCTGGGTGAAACCCGCCTGCTCGGCCACTACTTCAGGCCGTCACCTGATGGCACGCGTATCCTGTTGGGTGGTCGACGCTATGACAACGACGCCGCGAAGGCACGCGAACGGCTGCGCGGTGGACTTGTCGAGATATTCCCGGAACTTTCGGATACCAAGCTTTCACATCACTGGTTCGGGTTTGTTGCCTTCCCGATGGATGAACTGCCGAAACTGACCATTCATGACGGCGTTGTATACGCAACAGGGTTCTGCGGGTCTGGTGTCGTCTGGGCGCGCTGGCTCGGCCAGAAGGCGGCGATGATTGTCATGGGTATGGAAGAAGGAGCGTCGGCATTCGATACCCTGCCGTTCCGGGCGATCCCGTTCTACAACGGCACGCCATGGTTCCTGCCGGTCATGATGAACTGGTACAAGTTCAAGGACCGGCTTAAAGGGACGATGAAGTAACCGTGCCCGGATCGGTATCCATATCGGCAAGTTCGGCCAGGCTTAGCGGCTTCAACGGTGGTCGTATCCGGTAGGCGCCGATGTCGACCGGCGACTTGCCCAATGCTGCAGCCAGAATTTCAGTCACGGCAAGACCGCACATGCGTCCCTGACAGGGACCCATGCCGGCCCTGAGAAATGCCTTGAGTTGATTGGGCCCCGGCGCACCGAGGCTGGCCGCCTTGCGGATATCACCCGCCGTCACTTCTTCACATCGGCAGATGATGGTCGCATCGTCGCGTGGATTGAGAATTTCTGCCGGTGGCGGAAACAATGCGTCCAGAAGAGGACGAATGGCATCATGATGATGCTTTTCAGAAAACAACGGTTTGGCTTTACGGTCGCGTTCCGCCACGTCGATCACACCCAGATGAGATGCGATCTGAAGGACGCTCAGACGGCCTGAAACCTCAGCCGCCATGGCGCCAAATATGCCTGCACCATCACCGGCAATGAACACTTTTTCTTCAGAGGTTGCACCGAACACATCCGTTTTCGGATACCAGTAATGCTGCGTGTCATGCCAGCCATGATCGAGGCGGAGCTGCCGGCTTGCCTGTGTATTCGGCACCACCCCCTGATGCAGCAGGACCGTTTCAGCAGCAATAGTATGTGTTCGTCCACCGGCCTTGAAGGTTATACCAGTGGCTTTCGCCCCGCCATTGATGCGCAAACCTGATATGCCGCTGATGATCGGCACACCGCTGGCCTTGATGCGGCGGCGCATCTGCAGGCCTTTTTTCAAATATTCCATCGCAGATAGAGCTTTAGGCAGTTTCGGCAAAGCCGCCAGATAGTGCGAAAAAGAGGTTGTCTCTGCGATCGCTGCGAGCCTTGCACCTGACTGGATCAACTGATCCGCAACCAGCAGCAGCAATGGCCCCGAGCCGGCGAGGACAACCGGCCCGTCCGGAATCATCGCCGCACTTTTCATGAGAATCTGCACCGCCCCGGCTGTCATGACACCGGGCAACGTCCAGCCAGGCACCGGCATCGGACGTTCCATCGCCCCGGTTGCCAGCACAACGGTTCTGGCCTGGATACGCTTGGCTTTGTTGCCGTCACTGCACCAAACCGTGCCATCGCGCTCAATCTGCCAGACCATATGTCCGGCCAGGTGTTTGATGCCGGATGACTGCATGCCGTCGGCCAGTCCATTGCCGCAAGCATATTCTGTTCCGAGAATCCTGATATCCTCTGGCCGCTCGGCGATAACGCGCTGCACATTGCGGTAAATCTGCCCGCCCGGCGCATTCTGTTCATCGATCACAACAGCACTCAGCCCAAGACTATTGGCCTCATGGGCTGCAGCCATGCCAGCCGGACCGGCACCGATGATCGCAATGTCAAAAGGCACGGTCATTCAGCACCCCTTAAATCTCTGGCGCCAAGCTGGCGTTGAATGCGCATCCCGGGTGCGACCTGAACCATGCAGGCCTGACGGTTGGCCACCCCGTCGATTTCCATCAGACACTCAAAGCAGACCCCCATCATGCAATAAGGCGCGCGGGGGCTTTCCGATACCGGTGTGGTTCTTGTCGCTTCACTGGAGGACACCAGAACGGCTGCAGCCACACTCTCGCCGGCACGGGCTTCAACGGCGACTCCATCAACAGTGATCGCAACGACTTCAGAGTCGCTATGCCGTCTTTTGAGCATTGAACCTCTCCGAACTGAACGCTTCAAACTCTTCGGGGGCCGGATCGTCCGCGATCCAGCCGGATGCAACCTTGGCATTGACCGCGGCCAGCGTCACGCCACTGTGCGAGGCCACAGCATAAATACCCGGGTGACTTTGTGATTCTTGATAGACCGGGCATTTGTCTGGTGTCAGAACGCGCAGGGCTGCCCATGTGCGGACGATGTTCAGATTGCGCAGGGCCGGAATAATCCGACCCGCCCGCTGGGCGATTTTGGCGATCGTTGCCGTATCGACCATGTCATTGTAGCCGGCTTCTTCAGCAGAAACGCCAAGCATGATCGACCCTTCACGGGTTTGCCGGAAAGCACTCATCGGCATCGGCAAAATCTGCTGGGTCCTTTCTGTAACCAGTATGTGGCCACGCTGCGGGCGGATCGGGATGTTCAGGCCGAGTGGCGGACCAAGTTCCCGCAAACCATGACCTGCGGCAATCACCACCTTTGGTGCACTGACCGTACCGGCTGCCGTCTGCAGGTCATAGGCTTGGCCGTTTTTAACAACACCCGAAACCCGATGATGCGGCAGATAGGTTCCACCCAATTGCTGGAAACGAGTGTGCATGGCTCTGAGCAGAAACAGCGGATTAACATGTCCATCGATCGGGCTGTAGGACGCGCCTACAACCTCATCGCCAAGCCGGATGCCTGGCAACATGCTTTCAGTCTGCTTGCGATCCAGAAATTCGACTTCGTATTCGTTGCCACCACCCTGCTGGTAAATCTGTCCGATAAAATGGCGTCGGTGTGCCAGTTCCTCATCGCCGAGCAACAACTCCAGCCCGCCCGGATTGGCATGGCCGATATCAACGCCGGTGTTTTCCTTGAGTTCTGCGGCAAACGACGGATAGAGTTTTGCCGAACGACGGCTCCATTCTACGTAACGGGGCATGCCGAAACCCTTGCCCTGAAACCACACGAGACCAAAGTTGCCGCGTGCAACTCTCAGAACATCATCGCCTTCATCGAGAATGCAGACCTTCATGCCGCGCTCGGCAAGCCCGATTGCAAGTGCGGGACCGATCATGCCGCCACCAATGACGGCAACATCGTAATTTTTATGTGCCGTTGAAATCGGCATCTGCAGGTTTCCTTCCGTTTCGGCGTACAGGAAACCGTCAGCACCGCGAATAAGTCAAATCAGAAAAAGTCGATAGTATATCCAAAAATATTATACATTGGTCATTTCACGGCGTAACAGCGACTCGTTATAGGTACGCGTCAGAACATCAACAAACATCTCGACACGTCGTGAAGATGCCTTGTGGGCAGGCACCAGCGCACCGATGGAAATCGGGATTGCCGGCTCGAAATCACGCAGGCAGATGTCAGTAAGATTGGCGCCAGAGACATCCCAGGTTCCTACGATGGCGACACCGGCTCCTTCTGCGACAAGATTGCAGGCCACTTGCGTCGTACGGGTTTCCATTCGCATCTTTCTGACGATACCAAGCTCGTCAAAAACCCTGTCGACGCGAATGCGATACAGCGTGTCATTGGAAAATGAGATAAATGCCTCGCCCGTCAGGTCACTGGCATGGATCACCTGTTTCTCGGCAAGCCGATGCCCAACTGGCACAACGCAGAGAGAATTGGCTTCGCTGAGCAGACGCACGTCAATGCTGGGCATTTCCACGGGTAAAGTGGTTATCCCTATATCGTATTGCTGAGCAACAATCGCTTCGATGACAAACCGGCGGGGACGAACTTCTATTTCAAACGACACATCGGGATTATCCCGGGCAAATTCGGCAACCGCCCGTGTCAGCGGCTCACCTGTCAGTGACGGCATCGCCGCAATCCTGATTACGCCAGAGGAATTTTTGGCAAGTGTCCGGGCCGCTGTTTCGACCTGGGCCAACCCTATAAACGAGCGCTGTACTTCAGCGAATAGGGCATTGCCCTCCTCTGTCGGCTGAAGTCGGCCGCGGACCCTGTTGAACAGCATATAGCCAAGATCACGTTCAAGATCGGCAATCAGTCTACTGACAGCCGGCTGGGAAATATACAATGCATTGGCCGCGCGGACCATCGTGCCAGTCAGCATAACGGCGCGGAATGCTTCAATCTGCCTGAGGTTCAAGGTCATCGAATACAGCTACAATTCCTAAATTGGACCCCAAGAATGTGTGATCCAAAAATTAGCATATAACATTAACACATAAGATACTGAATAAAATGAATTTGACATCATAGGTGATGGTTATGAGAGTCACTCTAGGCACCACGCTTAATTGTCACATAGAAACGAATGCGGGTGTTGTCGTTACGTGCAGGGGGTAAGAAATTTGAGCAACAATCTTGATTTCTATCACTGTGGTTGCGTCGACCAGACCGCTTCTGAGCGGTGCCAGAAGATACGCTGGATCAATTCACAGGGAGTATAGAAGACATGAGAAATTTGAAGACGTTGACGGCGGCCTTGGCGGTCGCAACCTTGGCACTTGGCAGTGCTGCACATGCTCAGGAAATGAAATTCTGGCGTATCGGCACCGGTGGCGCAGGCGGAACCTATTATCCGATCGGCGGCCTGATCGCCAACGCCATTTCCAACCCGCCGGGCTCACGTCCGTGCGACAAAGGCGGCAGCTGCGGCGTCCCGGGACTGGTCGCCATTGCCGTTTCGACCAACGCTTCAGTAGCCAACGTCAATGCAATTGATGCCGGTCAGCTTGATGCCGGTCTTGCCGGTGCCCAGAGCGTCACGCAAGGCTACAACGGTGAAGGTAAATTCGAAGGCAGCCCGAAGAAGAACATTCGCGTCATCGCAAACCTGTATCCGGAAGACATGCATCTGGTAACCCAGAAAGGCGTCACCCTCTCCGGTCTCAAGGATCTTGCTGGCAAGAAAATCGGCATTGGCGCTGCTGGTTCCGGTACCCAGGTTTCGGTTCGCATGATCCTCGAAGCGAACGGAATCAAAGCTGACGAGCAGGAACTCGGCATTGGCCAAAGCGTCCAGCGCATTGCTGATGGTCAGCTTGATGCCTTCTTCTATGCCGCCGGCACACCTTTCGCTGGTTTGATTCAGTTGGGTTCCACGAAAGGCTTCGAACTCTACAAGTTCTCGGATGCCGATCAAAAAGCCATCAACAAAATCATTCCTTATTATGTTGATTCCCTGATACCGGCCGGCACCTACGAGAACATAACCTATGATGTCCCGACAGTTGCCGTCAGCGGACAGTTGATCACCTCGGCAGCGCAGCCTGACGATCTGATCTATGAGATCACCAAGGCATTGTGGAATGCGAATACCCGCAAACTGCTCGACAAAGGCCATCCCAAAGGCAAGCAGATCACGATTGAAACGGCTCTTAAGGGCGTCCTGATCCCGCTTCATCCGGGTGCTGCGAAATTCTACAAAGAAGCCGGTATGTTGAAGTAATCAACGACCTGAATGCACGAGACGCGTGAACAATCACGCGTCTCGTATGCATACTTTAGCGACGCCCCCGCAGTCGGAATTTCTCAATTGCCCCATTATGAATTGGTATTTATATCATGGCCGAACTCGACATTAAAAAAGCCGAAGAGCTAGAACGTCAGTACGATTCTGGTTTGAATACCCGGGCAATAGGTCCACATTTACTGACTTTCTCATTCGGGTTTTCTGTCCTTTTCGCCCTTTATCACTACATCACCGCCGGCATCGGAGTGCCGATCGATTACTGGCATATGGGATTTCATATGTCGGGTGTTATCTTGCTGGTATTTATTGGCTTCCCGGCATTCAGGACAGCAAGTTCCAATACCGTGCAACCGAACACCTGGTGGCGTTACGAAAATGTCCCGGTATGGGATTTACTGTTCATCATCGTCGGCATCGCATGCTCGCTTTATATCGGCATCACATGGTTTGCGATTGATTTCACCTTCCTCGGCATTCATTTTCAACTGGCCGATCAGGTTATGCGTCAGGGCAATCCGGCCACCATCGATATCTTTTTCGGGACAGCATTGATTGCAGTCCTGCTGGAAGCGGTTAGACGATCACTTGGCATCATCGTGCCGATCATCATTCTCGTATTCACATGCTATGCGATTTTCGGTCAGTACATTCCAGTCCAGATTCTGAGGCATCCGGGTATCAGCTGGGCACAATATATCAATAACATGTACTTTCCTGCCGAGGGCATTTACGGCGTCACGCTTTGGATCGTCTCGACCGTGGTGTTTCATTTCGTTCTGTTCGGCGTACTGGCACAACGCATGGGTCTCGGGCAATTCTTTGTCGACATCGCCACCGTTATCGCCGGGCGGTATACCGGCGGCCTTGCCAAAGTCAGTGTCGTTTCGTCGGCTTTCTTCGGCATGATTTCCGGCTCATCCATCGCCAATACGGTTTCAACCGGCTCGCTGACAATTCCCAATATGAAACGCATGGGGTATCCCGGGCATCTGGCCGGTGGCGTCGAAGCGGCATCCAGCGCCGGCGGCCAGATCACCCCGCCCATCATGGGTGCAGCCGCGTTCGTCATGGCCGAGTTTCTTGAAGTCCCCTACACAACGATCGTTATTGCCGCCATTGTGCCCGCGGCCATGCATTACATTGCCGTACTGTGCATTGTCCATTTCCAGGCACGCCGGCTCGGCCTCAAGGGCCTGCCGAAAGATGAAATCCCCAAGCTTTGGGCCGTGCTCAAAAAGGGATGGCCAACGTCCGTGCCGCTGCTGGTCCTGATTTATGTTCTGTTCAGCGGTTACTCGCCCTATATGGCAGCGTTCTGGGGCATCACATCAGCACTCGTCGTCGGCTTTCTCAATCCGATGCACAAAATTACCGTCCGCGATGTCCTTGAAGGATGCGTCATGGGCGTCAAATACGCACTGGCCGTCGGTGCCGTTTGCGCCGCTATCGGCATCGTCGTCGGCGTCGTTAACTCAACCGGGCTGGGTTTCCGCCTCGGATTCATGGTTACCAACAGCGCCCAAGCAATCGCCGAGGGCTTGTTCCCGGTCTTGAGTCTGGTGCCCTTCTCCGAGTTCTCGATCCAGAGCATCACGTTGTTTGTTTCACTGGTCATGATCGCCATCACCTGCATCCTGATGGGAGCCGGTCTTCCAACCACGGCGCTCTACATCATGCTGGCAACCGTCGCACAACCGGCCCTGGGCAAGCTTGGCGTGCCACCGTTGGCGTCGCATCTGTTCGTACTTTATTACGGTGTGATTTCTGAAATCACCCCGCCTGTTTGTGCCTCAGCCTATGCCGCTGCCGGGATCGCCAATGCCAATCCGTTCCGGACCGGTTGCTCTGCCTTTACGCTTGGCATCGGCAAACTGATTGTGCCGATGGTCTTTGTCTATTCTCCGGCAATGCTGATCGTGCTGCCCGAATACTTCACCTGGAGTGCGTTCCTCACAACAAGCCTTACCTGCGGCATCGGCATTATTCTATTGTCGTTCTGTGTTGCCGGCTACTTCCTGGCACCACTGCCCGCTGCGTTCCGGGTCTTGTGTGCATTGTCCGGCTTGTTCCTGGTTGCACCCGGCTATAAAAGTGACTTGTGGTCACTGGCGTTTTTCACGCCTGTCTTGATCCAGCAAGTTCTGCTTAGAAAATCCATGCGAGATAGCGAATTGAGCCAGGCAACCACCTGAAAGATCAACGACAATGAGTGAGACGACTTCCCTTGGTTATGCCGTTGTAGGCGCCGGCATCGTCGGCATCTGCAGCGCGTTAAGTCTGCAGGAACGTGGTTTAGCGGTTACATTGATTGACCCAAACCCACCTGCCGAAGCAGCGTCCTATGGGAATGCCGGTGTCCTTTCCACCTGGTCGTGCGTACCGCAATCGATGCCGGGTCTATGGAAAAACGTACCTCAGTGGTTATTCGACCCCGAAGGGCCGGTGGCGCTCCGCTGGGCGTATCTGCCTAAATTTCTGCCGTGGATGACGCAGTTCTTTGCAGCCGGTAAGGCTGAGCGAATTCCAGCCATTGCCGATGCCATGCTTCAGCTTAACCGGCCGACACTTGATCTGTACCGACGCTTTCTGGCTGGCACCGGGCACGAAGACCTGATTCGTGATTCCATGTATGTATTTGCCTATCGCGATCCGGACAAAGCCAATCTCGACAATCTTGAATGGCGTATCCGTACGGATCGCGGCGTCCCTGTGGAAAAGATAGACGGCAATGCCTTGCATGATATCGAGCCGGATATCTCGGCCGATTACAAAGCCGCTATCCTCGTCAAGGATCAGGGCCGGACGATTGATCCTGGCGCCATCGGCAAGGTTCTTACCGAGAAATTTCTGAGTGCCGGCGGAGCCTTGTTACAGGCCCGTGTTCAATCCCTTAAACCACTTGATGGTGGACGGGTCGAATTGCAAACCGACACCGGCATATTGACGGCTGAACGCGTCATCCTGTCGGCCGGCCCGTGGTCGGCAGCACTATTAAAATCGCACGGCCTTAAAGTGCCTCTTGAATCCGAGCGCGGCTATCACCTCATTTTCTCTGATCCCGGCGTTACCCTGAACAATTCGATCATGGTCACGGATTCAAAGTTCGCCGTCTCAAGTATGAGAATGGGATTACGTTGTGCCGGTACGGCGGAATTTGCAGGACTTGATTACCCCCCGGATTATCGTCGTGCCCACGCCCTGGCCGGGCCGGCGAAACGGCTGCTACCAAAGCTGAATACGGAAACCCGCGAAGTCTGGATGGGCCAACGCCCGTCTTTCCCGGACACCCTGCCTGCGATCGGCAATATCCCGGGCTTGCCGGGGGTTATCGCCGCATTCGGTCATGGACATTTGGGATTAACCGCCGCACCGATGACCGGTAAAATTGTCGCCGGTCTCGCCATCGGCGAAACGCCTAATATCGACATTAAAGCCTATTCACTGGAACGCTTCGGCAACACGTGAAATTGCTCAAATCGGCGTGTCGGCAAGGTTCATTATCGGGATGATAACCGTTGCCGTCAGACCGTCACCAGGCGCTGTTAAAAAATTGATGTCCCCGCCAATGCTTTTGACCAGCGAACTGACCAATGGCAGCCCTATGCCCACGCCGGAATCCCTGAACATCGCATTACCATGGTAACGTTCGAAAGGCTTGGTCAAATAGTCCAGTTCGCCCGGATTCATCCCGACCCCCGTATCGCTGACAGCAAACAGACATCGCGATCCATCAAGATCACTCAATTGAATGGATACAGCATTGCCGGCAGGGGTGAAATTAATGGCGTTGGACAGCAAGTTTGACATGATGGTTTGCAAAACATGCTGATCCGTACAGACAGTTTGCAGCGCCTGCTGGTCATCAATCCTGATTTCAAGACCTGCTGAATAAACCTGTTTTTCAAACAGAGCAACCGTTCCAAATAGGGTTTCACGCGGATCGAAAGTCGTATAGCTGACAGCCGCAGCCCCGGATTCCAATTGCGCTAACATGATAATCCCTGACATCAGATCGAAAACATGCTGTGCACTTTGATTGATATCTCTGGCGTAGGTTTTGTACTTTGCCCAGGCCTGTTTATCGTCGCCTAGCTCCGCGTCTTGTATCAATTGAGAAAACCCGAGGATTGCCGTCAAGGGTACGCGCAGCTGGTGCGACAGATTGGCGATAAACTGCGTCTTCGCCAAATTTGCCCTCTCCGCAACCCTTAGGGCGTCTCTTTGCGATTCCCAACTGCAGCGCAATTCTTTTTCTGAATGCCACTTATCAATTGCATTGCCAATCGTGCCTGACAGGCGGGTCGGCGTCAGCGTATCTTTAATCAGATAGTCGTTGGCGCCCGCCTTAAAAGCGCGGGCAGCCGTATTCTCGTCACCATGGTTCGACATCACAATGACCGGGCACGGTGGGTATTGCTGATTTTTACAAGCCTGGACCACGGCATCAATGCCATCACTGTCCGGCAATCGATGATCCAGAAGTATGCAATTAAACTCTTCCAGCGGAAGCTGGGCCAACTCACGAGCCGTCCCGATCTCCACAAGAACGACATCCAGATCACTCGAATTTATCATCCGCCGAAGCATCGCCCGATCTGCCGGGTTATCGTTTACAATGACCAGATGAAGCGCCAATTAATCAATGCCCCTTTATCGACCTTGCCGTGTCATAGACGTGCATCGCCATTTCGAAAGCTTGTTGGCATGCGACAATCTGGCTCTTGTCGACATTCTGCGTGCGCTCCTCCAGCCAACAATCATACATGACCTGAGCACGGGCAACGACTGCGGCGGGCGCAGAATTTGCCTTTGCAGAAACAAGCTCCATTAAGCGTGCGTAGTTTTCCTGCATAATTTTATCTGTCGGCTGATCAGGTTTAACGGCCATGCCTTGTGCTGCCTGCCTTGCTTTATCATTAAACTGAGCCGCAGAATCAGGATTGCCTTCCGCCATTTCATGGAGCGCCAATTCAGAATACTGAACAAACAATTCATACTGCAGTGCCGACACATCCGGCTTTAATGCGCGTGTCGCAGCGACGTCAACAGACGAGCAACTGACGGCAGTCAGCAACGAGAACATCACTAAGATGAATTTCAAGATTGGCCATTTTAACGCGCGACAGTGCATGATCGTATTTCTTTGCCTGTGATCAGAATTCTTCCGATTTTCAACATTACGGCGATGGCGAATACGAATATATACTTCTCTGTGTTCCAGCCTTTATCGTCGCAAAAGCGCCCTGAAACGTCCAGCAATCAATTGCCTAATTTAAACGGAAAGGGCCGCTAGCAACTCATAATCAGTCGCGTTTCCAATCGTTAGCAATCACCAGAAAGCCAAGAGATTCCAGTCTTTGTACAGCGGCGATAAACGGAACGCTATCGACCGGGGCTGCCAGTAAATCCTGATACCAGGGTTGTGGGCCGTGAATTTCGACGTCCCCCGCAATAACCACCAACCGCAATGCCGCACCCTGTTGTGGCGGCATATCAAATGACAGCGTCCAGGACCTGCCCGATGTTTCCTTGCTGCCTCGCATCACCCTCTCGGCGCGTGAACCCGCACCAAGCCCGGATGGCCAATATGCCAGCCGTCCGACGATATTCATCGATGTGTCACTGGTTACAGCCCGCATTTCCACCATACAGACAGCATCTGCCCTAGCAAAGTGTGGAGAGAGGGGTAACCTTTGTCGCTTTGCCGGGTCTTTGCATGCCTCCGCGTCGGATGCCGTGAAAAGGGCACCACTAATATCAAGCACCTGAATCTGTGGTTTTTTCATCGCCCGCCATTGCTGGTATAAGCTGGCACGCGCATTTCCGAGCGTGCTTTGTGCATCAGCATTCAGATCCTTTTCCAATTCCAGAATACGTCCCTGTTCCATCAGGGCAGACCATCTTACAGTCTCGACACCGGCACCAAACAGCAGCGCAGCAATGATCGCCGCCGAAATCAAGATCGCCAGACCGCGACCGCGATTAGCTTTCGGTGTTGTCACTGGATTTTGTTCCGTACGCACTGGCCACGATAATCCGGCCAAAGAAAGCGCTTCGCTGACAGAGCCGACAGCATGAACCGGAATGCCGTTGATATTATCCGGAATGGACTCATCGCCTTTCGGCACAAGCACAATGGCTTGGTCTGGCGCAAAGGCCTCACTGTTCAGGGCAGCCTGCATAGATGCAAGTTTCAAGGGGACCTGTTCAACCGGACGCACCGCAAGATCATTATCAACTTCACCCGTGGCATAGATACGGCCCTGCCAGCCCCCCTGCTGCAGAGCGGCAACATGGGCAATGCAGGCTGCCAGTTGCCACGAGCGGCCTTCATCAATGCGCGCCGATACATCCATGCGGTACGCCGGATGCCCTCGGCAAACTCGAACCAATAACCAAGGACGGCATCGTCCGTGATCACATCGGCACCGGAACGGTTGCCGGCGTGCGCTTCGACGTAGCTCAGAAAGTGTCTCTCCCGGCGTTGACGCTGTACCGGTGGCAGATGTTCCTTGAGATAACCGTAAAGACTGCGCTGCATCGCCCGCGCCGTTTCCAGCACATCTTTATGGGAAACAGCGCGTTGCCGCACCGGCGTTGTCATCGCATCGATTTCAACATACCCGATTGTCGTGACCATAAATTCCAGTAGCGCCGCCAGCAAAGGCATGCGCGCATAAGAAACCTGGAACCCGTCAATACCGTCATTATGGCTGATCCCGTGTTCTGATATCCTGATTTGCGGCGAGGCACCTTCAAGAGCGGCAAACGAGCGACGGAACTCACCGGACGAAGCCCGGGAGATACCCCAGAACAAGTCTTCATAACGACCATCAGGTAACGATGCCGCAACCATCAGGTGCGACAATTCGAGGAGAGGCTTGGCATAACTGCGACAGACAATGATTCTGGCCAGTTCCCGGCTGACCTTGGCCGAATAGCGCGGCCCATCATCAAAGGCCGTGGCCTCGGCAACACAGGAAAGTGCAGCCCGCAGGGCTTCACTCTTGCCTTCCTCGAGATTGAGATTCTCAAGAACTGTTGCCATCGATCTGCCTGTCAGCGCATTCAGGTTACGAACCAAACCAGAATACCCGCAATGGTCATTCTGGCAAAGAGGCGTTCGCCCTCTTTCAAACAGACATTATGCAACGACCAGAACGCTAATTTACGATCTTGCTGAGATTTTTTGCCGGATCACCGCCTGCACGTCTTGCGGTGGCACAACCGAGCTTCGGGTCCTCATGTCGTAAAAAACGTTTACGCATTCAGATGTCGCAAAGCAGGTGTCGCCCTGAAAGACTCCGTATCCAGCCGTCAGGGATTTCGAGCCAAGTCGTATCAACCGGGCCCCAACCTCGACGGTACCCGGATAATGCAATTCACGCCTGTAATCGATGACGACCCTGGCCAGGATGTAATCCAGCCCCGGATGATCGAATTGATCAAGCAAACCCTGGATCAGCATGGTGCGACCGGCTTCGATATATGCGCCGATGGAGACGTTATTGACGTGCCCCATGCTGTCCTGGTCTGAATAACGGATGATAACCGGCGCGAAATCCGTAAAGGTTTCGCGCCGGGTCAGATCGAAGCCGTGCTCTGTCATGATCTCAGACAACCACCTTGGAGCGGAACGCTGCTATCTGTTCATCAGTATAGCCATATTGCTTCAGGACTTCGTCGGTATGCTCACCCTGTTCCGGTGTCGCCATACCTGTCTTGGGGGCGAAACGCGAAAGGATGACGGCCTGAGCCAGCAAATCCATTTTGCCATGTTTTTTGCTTTCGACCGGATGGCGCAACCCCAGATGTTTGACCTGCGGATCATCGAAAATCTTGTCGATGCCATAAATCGGACCACACGGAACGCTGGCATTGACCAACGCCTCGATCAGGTCATCCGAGGTAAATGTAACTGTATGCTTTTCCAGCGCAGCATTGACGGCATCGCGGTTTTTTGACCGCAGTTCGCCAGTTGCGAAATCGGCATTGTTGGTGATCTCATCATCGCCAAACAACTCGCAAATCCGCACCCACATCTGATCCCCGGCGGCGGCAATGTTGATGTATCCGTCTGAGGTCTTGAAAACACCGGTTGGAATGGATGTCGGGTGATTGTTACCGGCCTGACCGGCAACCTCGCCCTTGATCAGAAAACGGGCGGCCTGGAAATCAAGCATCGCGACCATGGCCTGCAACAGGGATGTTTGCACCCATTGCCCTTCACCGGAGACTTCACGTTCCAGCAGTGCTGTCAGAACGCCCATGGCGCCGTACATGCCGGCGGTCAGATCGGCAACGGGGATGCCGGCACGAACCGGCCCCTGGCCCGGCAGACCGGTGATCGACATCAGACCACCCATACCCTGTGCAATCTGATCGAAGCCGGGCCTTTTGGCATACGGGCCATCCTGACCAAATCCTGAAATCGATAACAGCACGATGCCTTTGTTGACCTTTTTCAGATCTTCATAGGCGATGCCGAGGCGGTCTTTTACATCGGGCCGGAAATTCTCGACCACCACATCGGCGGTTTCGACCATCTTCAGTAAAATGTCGCGTGCTTCAGGTTCCTTGAGATTGAGCGTCATCGACCGTTTGTTGCGATGAATACTCTGGAAATCAGG
Source organism: Rhodospirillales bacterium (assembly GCA_030727885.1). Lineage (GTDB taxonomy): Bacteria > Pseudomonadota > Alphaproteobacteria > Rhodospirillales > Casp-alpha2 > UBA4479. The sequence goes on from JANRAT010000245.1 coordinate 15,363, forward strand.
CCCGGAACGCGCACCTCCCATGCCCTTGGCTGTATCAACCGCTTCAGGGGCTTCGATCTTGATGACATTGGCGCCCCAATCGGCGAACTGGCGAACGGCCGTCGGCCCGGATCGTACCCGCGTCAGATCAAGTACGGTAAAGCGCGATAATGGTCCTGAGTACTCACCCATGATATTTTCTCTCCCGGTTATTATACGTTTGTTGATTGTGGTGCTATCAGTTCCACCGCTGTTGCGGCATCGACCCCCAGCATTTGTGATAATTTTCTGATCTCGGCAATCTCGCTATCGCGGACAATGCCATCAGCTTCGCTAACTGCATTACAGATGACAACCAGTAATGATGCCGCTTCGCGGTCATTTCCTGCTGCTGAGACGACTTTCGCTCGGACCTTGTCAGCCTCGGCAGGCCGATTTCTAAGAATATCGATATACTTTAGATAACTCTCAACGCCCTGATCCGGATTGTGGTCACGCAGATTGTCCAGGACCCGCATCAGACGGCCAACCTCGGCCCCCTCCTCAAGCGAGGCGTCGCCATCGGCCAAAGCCACCAGCGCAGCAGCAGCCATGGCACCTTCAAGAAAGGCGCGACCGCGATGGCGGGCAAATATCCGCCGCGTATGATCGGAAAACCGGTCAACCAGACTGCTCACGTTTACGCTTTCCTCAATCAAGATCTTTGCAAATTCAAATTGCATGGAAACCTTAATCCATCAGCAGCACCGGACCAATACCGAAGGGGACAAAGAAATCTACAGGACGGAAAACGAGACAAAAAAAACACCGGACCCGTCGGCCCGGTGAAGGAGAAAGTGTAAACATCCTGATAACCATAGTTCGAACAGGCATTAACCACAGTGATAACAGTCACAGCCCTGAAGATTTTTATGAAAATTGTTATGAATCAGCCGTCTAGAACACATTTTTTTCACAGATAACACCGGATAACCGCAAATCAGGCAGCATATCATGCACAGGGCCTTGTTGAGCCTGCTGCCCGTGATGCTTATAGTCTGCGCGCTGGGATGTGCCACATTTCGTGGCATTTGATTTCATGCTTGCCCTGAGCGGAGCCGATCTCGTGGATGAACCAAGAATAAAGGCGTCAATATGGATTGCCGCCCAAATCCGGGTCTGCAACCTCAACACCATGCAGGCAGTGGTCCGTCGCCGCGGGGATCCGGATGCTGGCAGTCTGCTGATCAGGCTGGACCGTTTGAACGGCTCTTCAGAATTGCTCTCGCAATCACGTGATGCACAGGGAACGCGTGTATGGCTTAAAGCAAGTGGCGCTGAGCCCATGGCCGACGCAGACGTGGAAGCATACATCCAGCGCCGCATCGAAAGGGACCCGGATATTTGGGTCCTGGAAATCGAAGACCGGGACAGCAGGTATAAACCCGATGCCCCGGTCATTACCTGAAACGACGGATTATTCCGTTCGCAGAATCAGATGATAGCCGAAGTCCGTTTCGACAACGCCGCTCATGGCGTTAACATCAAGGCCGAATGCGGCTTCTTCAAATTCAGGTACCATCATACCACGGCCGAACTGGCCCAAATCACCGCCACGCGAACCGGAAGGGCAATCCGATGCTTCGCTTGCCACTTCGCCGAAGTCGGCGCCGTCGGTGATTTTCTTGTGCAAAGCTTCGATTTCCGTCAACGCCACGTCTTTTTTGCGGCTGTCTGTGGAAACAAGAATATGTGAGGCGCGGATTTTAGCGGACATAATACTCTCCTTATCGGCAGAATTCGGGGCTTTTCATTAATGCTGGGAGGCTGCGTAACCCATCACAACGAGATATTCAAGGGCGCTGGACTTTGAATATCACTGTGGCTATGGAATCTGCATTAAAACACGGCTACGCTTATTGAGTGATTCGCGCTTTAATGAACGGAAACAACGTGATCGAGAAATTCGTCAAATACCTGCTTCTCACTACGATTGGACTTTCGGCGCTGATCTTTGTCGCGATTCTCATTCTTGATGAAAAAACCATCGAGAGCACGGCCGGTCCAGCAGCAGAGATGCTTGTCGAAATCAAGCATGACGTTGAGGATACTGCGGTCGATAAAAGCAGCAAATTCGTCTATTGGGTTCGCACCAGCATCCAGGAAATCATGAATTTCTCAATCACGGATCGTACCCCACGCGTGGTTATGCGTATTCCACCGCCCCCTGAAAATCTGGAACCGGCAACCCAACCCGCAGCCATGGCGGGCAGTAAATCAACGACCGTAGCTGAACAGGGTAACGCCGAATCAAAGCCGGTTGAAAAACTCAGCCCTGCTTCTGTACCGATCCCCGGCACGATGCCGGCAGCGCCCCAACCAGCACCGTCGATGAACACCGATGCCGCCAAAGCACCGGCACAGGAGCAGACCAGCCCTCCCCCGGCTCCCGCACCGATGCCTTCTGCAATGGGCTTCGGGAAAAGCGCCCAGAAAGGCGCACCGCCACCAGTGCCTGTTGTTCCGGTCACGGAACAACCACTAACAGAGCAGGCTTCGCTACCCAGTGCAGAGCAAGCTCCGATCGCCGATACACCGCCACCACCACCCGCGGTCAAAGAAGCCCGACCCGGTGAAGCCGACTATTTGCAGGGTCTGAAGTTTTATAATGGCGAAGGCGTCAAACAGAACTTTGGCAAAGCCGCACAATTTTTCATGAAAGCTGGCGAAGCCGGCCATGTCGGCGCGCAGTACAATCTGGGCATCATGAATTATACCGGACAAACCGGCGGGCAGGATTACGCCAATGCCGCCAAGTGGTTTGAGCGCGCCGCCAATAACGGACATTCCCAGGCACAGTACAATCTTGGATTTCTTTATTACGAAGGCAAAGGCGTCGAACAGAATCTGAAAACCGCCTTTGACTGGATCAACCGCGCCGCCGAGCAAGGTTACGGCAAAGCCATTACCGCTCGGGATGCCTTCAAGAAGGCCATGCCGGAAATGTTCCCGGCTGATCCCAAATTTGCCCCTAATGCCACGCCCAAGAAGGCCGGCAGCTAATAGCCGACGGCTCCGTCGGTTCTCCTCGCCTTTTAGGCTGAAATTGTGGGTGTTTGAACTCACTGGCGAAGTGTCTGAGCAATTTACAGAGCGCTTCCACGGCAGAGGTCGGTGTCCGGTCACGGGCACGGACAATCCCGATGCTGCGCGTCAGATCGGCATCTCGAACTGGCAAAAGCTTGATCCCCCACATATCAAGGACGGAAGCGATCAGACCGGAAACCAGGCTGATACCAACGCCAACCTTGATCAGGGAAACAATGGTAACCGAATCACGGGTCAGAAATGTCGGCGCATAGTCTGCATCTACACTGGCAAAGGCCCGCCTAATAACCGCCCAGGCGGCGGACTCAGGCGGCATCGATAACAATTTCTCGCCGGCAAGATCCGCAATGACCACGCTTTCCTGCATAGCCAATCGATGACTGTCGGGCACAGCCAGCATAAAAACATCATTAAACAGCGGTTCGCAGGTGAAACTGGCTTCTCCAGGGACAAACGGGGTCACTGCAAGATCGACTTCACCTTTGTCGATACGATCAAGTACCTGCCCGAAAAAGTCATCAATAAGCTCGACTTCGATCAAGGGCCATAATCGCTGGTATTCACTGATGACCCGCGGTAGGAAGCTGGCTGCGACTGAAGGTGAGGCACCGAGACGGACACGCCCTCTTTTAAGATGTGATTCATCTTTGAATTCGCGAACGAGAGAGCGCATGTCGATGACCATCCGCTCGACGCGCCCGCGCAGACGTTCGCCAGCATCGGTGATGGTTACACGCCGCGTGGTCCGCTCAAACAACTTAACGCCAAGAACGGCTTCCAGATGCTGAATACGTGAAGACACGCTTGGCTGTGAAATGCCGAGTATTTCTGCGCTTTCACGGAAACTGCTGGTTTGTGCGACCCTAAGAAAGGCGTCCAGATCACCGGGCATTATATTAATCAGGTTCATCGATTAATTAATACAATAAAAGTATTTCTATTTCAATCGACCATTCCTTAAAGTCTCACCATCAAGTCCGGTCACAAGAACCATGACACTCGGGAGAAGCATATTGAGCAACGCACGGGTACTCCGACAACTGCTGGCCAAGAATGATCTGGTACGCGCACCCGGAGTCTATGACGGCATCACCGCACGACTATCCGAGCAGGCAGGATTTCCTGCGGTCTACATGACCGGTGCCGGCACATCCATGTCCCTGGGCTATCCCGATCTGGGTCTGATCACTCAGACCGAGATGGTTGCCAATGCCGCAATCATTACCCGCACGGTGGATGTTCCCGTCATCGCCGATGCCGACACCGGATATGGCAATGAGTTGAACGTGACGCGCACAGTCAACGAATATGAACGTGCCGGTGTCTCGGCAATCCATATCGAAGATCAGGTCAGCCCAAAGC
>JANRAT010000246.1 GCA_030727885.1 Rhodospirillales bacterium
GGCCTCGACATCGCCCTCGGCATCGGTGGCGTGCCGAAAGGCCGGATCATCGAAGTGTACGGCCCGGAAAGCTCCGGCAAAACGACACTGGCCCTGCACATCATTGCCGAAGCGCAGAAAACCGGTGGTACGTGCGCCTTTGTCGACGCCGAACACGCACTTGATCCAAGCTATGCCAAGAAACTCGGCGTCAATGTCGAGGAGCTGCTGATCTCGCAGCCCGACGCCGGTGAGCAGGCCCTGGAAATCGCCGACACGCTGGTGCGCTCCGGTGCCATTGACGTGCTGGTGGTCGACAGTGTCGCGGCGCTGGTGCCGCGGGCGGAACTCGAAGGCGAAATGGGCGATACCCATGTCGGTCTGCAGGCCCGCCTGATGAGCCAGGCGCTCAGGAAGCTGACCGCTTCGGTCTCGCGCTCCAACACGCTGATCATCTTCATCAACCAGATCCGCATGAAAATCGGCGTCATGTTCGGCAGCCCGGAAACCACCTCAGGCGGCAACGCCCTCAAGTTCTATGCTTCGGTGCGTCTCGATATCCGCCGCATCGGCGCCATCAAGAACGGTGACGAAGTGGTCGGCAACCAGACCCGCGTCAAGGTCGTCAAGAACAAGGTCGCACCGCCGTTCAGACAGGTCGAATTCGACATCATGTATGGCGAGGGTATCTCCAAGATGGGCGAACTGCTTGATCTTGGCGTGACTGCCGGCATTGTCGAAAAATCCGGTGCCTGGTTCTCGTTTGAAAGTCAGCGGATCGGCCAGGGCCGTGAAAACTCGAAAACCTTCCTGCGAGAAAACAAGGAAGTTTCCGATCGCATCGAAATGCTGATCCGCCAGAACGCCGGCCTGATCGTTGATGAAATGATCGCCGGTCCGGACAGCCCGGAAGAAGCGATGGCCGCCGAAGAAGGCGGGGAAGAAGCCGCGCTGGATTAAGCGCGACGGTTTCAGGTTAATCCCTCACCCGGCGCTCTGCGCCACCCTCTCCCAAGGGAGGGGGGTTGTGGGCCGAGAGTCCCCTCTCCCTCGGGAGAGGGACAGGGTGAGGGGATTTCCATCAGACGATCTCTCGACAGACCCCTTCTGAGCCGCTAAAACCTTGCGTCCCCCTTGGAAATCACCATCTCTGAGGGGTGGATCAAGAGTTTCGGAGCGACGTGAGAGCATGCAGACAGTCAATGACATCCGTAAGGCGTTTCTGGATTATTTTGCCGCCAACGGTCATCAACCCGTAGACTCCTCGCCGCTGGTGCCAAGGAATGATCCGACGTTGATGTTCACCAACGCCGGCATGGTGCAGTTCAAGAACGTTTTCACCGGCAACGAAGTGCGCCCCTACAACCGCGCCGTGACATCGCAGAAATGCGTGCGCGCCGGCGGCAAGCACAACGATCTGGAAAACGTCGGTCATACTGCGCGCCACCACACGTTCTTCGAGATGCTCGGCAATTTCTCGTTCGGTGACTATTTCAAGGAACTGGCGATCGAGCTGGCCTGGAACTTGGTGACCAAGGAATTCGGTCTCAACAAGGACAAGCTGCTGGTTACCGTACACTCGTCGGATGAAGACGCCGCCGAGCTGTGGAAGAAGATTGCCGGTATCCCTGACAGCAAGGTGATCCGCATCCCGACCTCGGACAATTTCTGGGCGATGGGCGACACCGGTCCGTGCGGCCCGTGTTCGGAAATCTTCTATGATCATGGCGATCACATTCCGGGTGGCCCTCCGGGCTCGCCCAATGAAGACGGCGACCGCTTCATTGAAATCTGGAATCTGGTGTTCATGCAGTTCGAACAGCTGACCCTGGACGAGCGCGTTGAGCTGCCGAAGCCGTCGATTGATACCGGCATGGGGCTTGAGCGGATCGCCGCGGTCATGCAGGGCACACACGACAACTACGAAATAGACATGTTCAGGGCGCTGATCCGGGCCTCTGCCGAAGCCTCCAAAACCGATGCGTCGAGCGTCTCGCACCGGGTCATTGCCGACCACCTGCGCGCCTCGACGTTCCTGATCACCGATGGCGTGTTGCCGTCGAACGAGGGCAGGGGATACGTGCTGCGCCGGATCATGCGTCGCGCCATGCGTCATGCGCACATGCTAGGCTGCACCGATCCGCTGATGTACCGGCTGGTCCCGGCGCTGATCCGTGAAATGGGTGATGCCTACCCGGACCTCAAGCGTTCCGAACCGCTGGTTACGGAAACGCTCAAGCTTGAGGAAACCCGTTTCAAGCAGCTGCTGGAACGCGGCCTCAAGCTCTTGGACGACGCGACCGGCGAGATGGCCGCCGGCGACACGCTGGACGGGGAAACCGCGTTCAAGCTTTATGACACCTATGGCTTCCCGCTCGATCTGACACAGGATGCGCTCAAGGTCCGCGACATCGCCGTTGATGAGGCCGGCTTTGGCGTTGCCATGAAACGCCAGCGTGACGAGGCCCGCAAGGCCTGGGCCGGGTCCGGTGATGCGGCAACCGATGCGGTCTGGTTCGGCGTGCGGGACACGGTCGGGGCAACGGATTTTCTGGGCTATGACACCGAAAGCGCCGAAGGCCGGATTTCGGCACTGGTCGTTGACGGCAAGACCGTGACGGCGGCGGGTCCTGGCAGCAACGTTGCCATCGTCCTCAACCAGTCACCGTTCTATGCGGAAAGCGGCGGCCAGATGGGCGACGCCGGCAAAATCACCACAGCTCAGGCAACCATCACGATCAGCGATACGCAAAAGCGCGTTGATGACATGCATGTGCATATCGGCCGTGTTGAAAGCGGTACGGTCACGGTTGGTGACGAGGCCAGGCTGGTCGTCGATCACACGCGGCGTTCGAACCTGCGCGCCAATCACTCGGCAACGCATCTGCTGCACGAAGCGCTGCGTCGTCACCTTGGTGATCATGTGACGCAGAAGGGCTCACTGGTGGCACCCGATCGCCTGCGTTTCGACGTTTCCCACCCGAAGCCGGTCAGCGCGGAAGAACTGCTGAGTGCCGAAGCCGACGTCAACGCACAGATCGCCGCCAACGCCGATGTCACGACCCGCTTGATGGACCCGCAATCCGCGGTCGAGGCCGGGGCGATGGCGCTGTTCGGTGAAAAATACGGTGATGAAGTACGCGTTGTCTCGATGGGTGCCGATGCCGATGCCGGGTTCTTCTCGACCGAGCTGTGCGGCGGCACCCACGTCAAGCGGACCGGCGATATCGGCGTCTTCAAGATTCTCTCGGAAGCTGCCGTCGGCTCCGGCGTGCGCCGGATCGAGGCACTGACCGGTGCCGGGGCGCGCGCGTATTTCGCCGAAACCGAAAAAACCCTGCTGGAGACGGCCAGGGAACTGAAGTCCCAGCCCGCCGACGTACCGGCCCGGGTCAAGGCGCTGATCGAAGATCGCCGCAAGCTGGAACGCGAACTGGCCGATGCCCGTCGCAAGCTGGCGATGGGCGGCGGTGCGTCTGCATCCAGCGATAGCGGCGACGGCGAAATCGTCAACGGTGTCGCCTTCACCGGGCGTATTCTCGACGACGTGCCGGCCAAGGAACTCAAGGG
>JANRAT010000247.1 GCA_030727885.1 Rhodospirillales bacterium
GCATCAAGCACAGGGGTGTCTGGTCCGACAAACATGCGGCAATGCTCAGAACTGCCGACGGCAGCGATCCGGCCGCCGGAAATCGCCACGGCTTCGGCGCGCGGGCAGGCGTCATCCAGCGTCCATATATCGCCATTGACGATGATCAGCTCATCATTCTGCCAGTTTCGGTTTTGCCGCACATCACTCATCAGTCGTTCTCCGAGTCGAAACGGGCCGCAATCTGGCGCCGGATTTGGTCATTTTTACAACAATAACATCGAGGGGATTGCAATGCATTCCATTCTGTATAACAGTTTGCATGCAAACTAATTGGATCGGATGTGCTGTGCTAATGTGCATGTCCCAGTCGGCGTGCCATTGAATGTGGTGAAGCGTAGGCTGATGTCATTATAGAATCGACAGGAGAGGACTAAAACAATGGGATATAAGAATAAGTTCAAAGTTGCCTTTGCGGGCGCGGCGATGCTTGCAGCAAGTTCGCTGGCAGCCTCTGCCGCCGACTTCCCGACAAAGGATATCACCCACATTATGCCGTGGAGCGCTGGTGGCGGCACGGACACCGTGATGCGGACCTTCCTGCACTATGCGGAAGAACCCCTCGGCGTTGCCGTGCGGACGATCAATGCAACCGGCGCACAGAGCGGCGTCGGCACCTTCAAGCTGATGAATTCCCGGCCCGATGGTTACACCATCGGCACCCTGACCTGGGACAGCATGATCACCGTGCCTTACCGCAAGCTGGTCCCCGGCTATGACATGGACAAGTTGACCTATATCGCGAATATCACGCTCTATCCGACCGTGCTTGCGGTCGGGGCCAAAACGCCGTGGAAGACGCTCGCCGATTTCGTCAAGGATGCCAAGGCGAACCCGGGCAAGTTCAAGGTCTCGAACTCCGGTACCAGCGGCATCTGGCATCTGCATGCCCTCGACATGTGTGAAAAGCTTGGGATTGAAGTCAATCACATCCCGTTCCCTAAAGGATCAGCACCGCAGCGCGAAGCACTGCTTTCCGGTGAAAACGAAGCGGCAAGCGTGAGCTATGCGACCGTTTCGTCAGCAGTCGAATCCGGTCAGGTCCGCGTTCTCGCCGTGATGTCCGAGAAACGCGATCCGAGCTTCCCGGACGTGCCGACCTTCAAGGAACTCGGCTATGATGTCATCTGGGGCGGTATGCGTATTCTTGCCGTACCGGCTGATACACCGAAGGCTATTCAGGAAACGTTGACGGCCAAGTTGAAGATGGCTTTCGATAATCCGGAATTCCAGGAAAAAGCTAAAACGACCGGGATGAACGCGTATTGGATGGACGGCCCGACTTCCAAGGCCTACGTCGAAAGAACGCGGGTCCTTGCCAACGCCATGCTCGACAAGCTGGCGGCACAAGGGCTTCTGACGAAATAACAAAAGACCGGTAACTGCCGCTTTCAGAGCGGCCTGAGAATAGGCCAAGCTGCGAAGTTCGCGGCTTGGCCGCATTCTCAAAGATTGGATAAGAGGGAAGATGAACGTCAATATCAACCGTCAGGCGCTGTTCGCACTTCTGCTGATTGCGCTCGACGCAGGTTATTTTTTCCAGTCGTTGAGTTTGCCTCGTCCCTTCCAGCTCGGTGAGCCGGGGCCCGCTTTCCTCCCCATCGTCCTTTCGGCGTTTCTTTTCATCAGCTGCGCCGGGGTTATCTGGCAGGAGCTTACCAACACCGCCGAACCAGAGGTAAACTCAGGTGCCAGCGCGGGACGGATCCGGCCACGCAGCATTGCCCTTGTCGTCGCAAGTGCCGCATTCATTATTGCTTTCGATCCGCTCGGTTACTGGATCGCGACATTCTTCTATACCACGCTCATCGCCTGGCTTTTCGAGCGAGAACGGGACATCACGCACGTTCGTGCACTCGTGACATCGACCTGCATTGGCTTCAGCATCACCGCCGTAGGGTGGCTTTTCTTCGTCACCCTGTTTGGCCTGTTCCTACCAACCGGGGTATTCTGAAATGAGCTTTGAAGTTCTGTCGGGTTTCACAGCTCTCCTGCACCCGATGACATTCCTCTGTCTGGTCGGCGGCTTTATCCTCGGCCTGATTTTCGGTGCAATTCCCGGACTGACGGCGACGTTGGCCGTTGCCCTGCTTTTACCGTTCACGTTTGCCATGGAACTGACGGATGCACTGGTCATGGTCATGGGGATCTTCATGGCGGGGATTTACGCCGGCAGTATAACCGGGATTATCGTCAATATACCCGGTGCCCCTTCGGGCGCAATCACCACCATCGAAGGTCATCCCTTGATGCTGAAAGGGCACGGTGCCAAGGCGCTTGGCCTCGACGCCTTCGCATCGAGCATCGGCGGCATGCTGGGGGCCCTCGTGCTCATGTTCGTTGCCGTCCCGATGAGCCAGTTCGCGTTGCTGTTCCAGACACCGGACAAATTCTCACTGGTATTAATGGCCGTCGTCACCGTCGTCATCGTCGCCAAGGGATCGGTCTGGAAGAGCACAGCAACCATCACTCTTGGCCTGATGCTCTCGACCGTCGGTTTCGACAACATGGTTGCGCTTGGCCGGTTTGATTTCGGCAGTTCAGCGCTGATCGAAGGGGTGCAACTGCTGCCCGCGGTAATCGGCATCTTTGCCGTTTGCGAGTTGCTGGCACAGGGTGGCGCACCGTCACAGGGCGCATTTGAAACCCCCGAATTCAAAGTCAAACGCCGTGATTTCATGCCCTCCTGGCACGAAATCAAAGACATCGGTTTCTGGACCTACGTGAAGAGTTCAGTAATTGGCGTACTGGTTGGCATGTTGCCGGGTGGCGGTGCCTCGATGGCTTCATTCATCGCCTATGCCGAGGCCAAGCGCGTCTCGAAACGGCCCGAGGAATACGGCCATGGCTCCCATGAAGGCCTGGCAGCCTCGGAAGCCGCCAATAATGCCATGTGCGGTGGCGCCGTGGTGCCGCTGCTGACGCTCGGCATTCCCGGTGACTCGGTCACCGCCATTATCTTCGGCGTCTTGTTGATTCATGGTCTTGTGCCGGGACCGGGACTGCTGACCAACCACCTCGATATCGTTGCTCCCATGTTTGCAGCGCTTTTCGTTTCGGCCGCCTTTGTATTCATCTCGGTGATCGCATTCGGGCCTTATTACATCCGGATCGCACGCCTCAACCGGGGTGTCCTCTACGCTTTCATCGCCATGATCTCGATGGTCGGCACCTTTGCGTCTTCTTATTCCGTGACACAGATGTGGGTCGCGCTGGGAATCGGCGTGTTCGCATACCTGTTACGCCTGATGGGTTATCCGCTGGTGCCGATGCTGATGGGAATCATCCTCGGCCCGTACTTCGAGGAATACCTGCGACGCTCGCTGATCACCAATGATCTTGATCCGACGGTGTTCTTCACAAGCCCGATCAGTCTGTCGATGCTGCTGCTGACCTGTGTATTCGTATACTTCCTGCGCGTTCGTCCCTCGCAAATTCGCGAGGGCTGATGCTGCTCCGCCTTTGGGCAGGGATCATGCACAGTTTAGCCCCGTCCATCGT
>JANRAT010000248.1 GCA_030727885.1 Rhodospirillales bacterium
CCTATGGGGCCCCGACATTCAAGGATTTGATCCTGGAAAAACTGCTGGATGTGAAGGAAGACGGTTCTTTCCGTCTGGACCAGCAATATTTCGACTATTGTACCGGCCTGACCATGACCAACAAAAAATTCAATGACCTGTTCGGTGGCCCGCCACGCCGCGAAGGTGAAATGCTGACACAACGGCACATGGACCTGGCCGCTTCCGTTCAGGCCGTCACAGAAGAAGTCGTGTTGCGCCTGACCCGCTCGCTGGCTCGGGAGTATGGTATCGACAATCTTTGTCTTGCCGGTGGTGTTGCCCTGAACTGTGTCGCTAATGGCAAAGTACTGCGTGATGGTGCCTTCAAAAACGTTTGGGTTCAGCCGGCTGCAGGCGATGCCGGTGGTGCCTTGGGGGCGGCGCTCAATGCCTACCATCTCTATAAGGAACAACCACGCACTGCCCCCGCCGGCAAGGACGCTATGCTGGGATCGTATCTCGGCCCAAGCTATGAAACCGCCGATGTCGAGGTTCGCCTTAAAGCTTGCGGCGCAAAATTCACTGTCCTCGAAGATGACGAAATGATCATCGCCACCGCCGATGCACTGGCGGACGGCAAGGCTGTTGGCTGGTTCCAGGGACGCATGGAATTCGGACCGCGCGCTTTAGGAGCACGCTCCATCATCGCCGACCCACGTTCACCGGAAATGCAGAAAACCCTCAACCTACGCGTCAAATTTCGCGAAAGCTTCCGCCCTTTCGCACCTTCGGTGTTACGCGAAGACGTTGCCGAGTGGTTTGAGATAGACAGTGACAGTCCCTACATGCTGATGGTCGCACCCGTCGTAGAAAACAAACGCCGAAAGATGACGGCAGATGAAGATGCCCTATTCGGCATTGAAAAACTGAATGTTCCGCGCTCTGACATTCCGGCGGTAACGCATGTTGATTATTCTGCCCGCATTCAGACAGTTCATGCCGATACGAACCCTCGGTACCATGCGTTGATCAAAGCCTTCAAGAACCGCACTGGCTGCCCGGTTCTGGTCAATACCAGCTTCAATGTCCGTGGCGAGCCTATTGTCTGCACGCCCGAGGATGCGTTCCGCTGCTTCATGGGCTCGGACATAGAGGTTCTGGTAGTCGGCAACTGTTTCTTGAAAAAAGAGTTACAAGCCCCGGCATTAAAGCTCGACTACAAAAATGCTTTTGATCCGGATTAAACACCTGACAGCAGATCAATCGCTGACAAACCCTAAACTTCGTTGACGAGACCAATACTGTTGAGGGCTTCACGCGGGAATAACTTAATCTGATTATTAAAGCATCTATTTCCGACGTTCGCGAACTGGACGCTTTTATGGCTCGACGCAAAAGCTGGTCGGAAGTTGAATATTAAGTCTGACTGCTTTGGGTCAGAACCCGCCATCTGATTGCCTTGCAAACTTTGTCCGAATGATCGCCGAAAGCCGCCATCCCCGTTCGACGAACTCTCGCAAAAAGCGCCCCACGATTGAGCCAATCAGCCGACCTGACCATGCACGCCGGCAAAGATTCACCCCTATGTGACCCATGCCCCCATTTACGCAGGGCATATGAATCCCTACATCTGTCATGACATGTCCATTAAATTCAAACGGGGCTTCGACCCGGCGCGCTCATCCAGACACCGTGACATTGCGCAGCTGGCGGCGCTGGCAAACTGGCTCGACAGTGCCGTGCGCATTCCGGGCACCCGCATCACGCTCGGCTTCGATGCGCTGATCGGGCTGGTGCCAGTGCTGGGCGACACAGCCGGGCTGGTGATCGGTTTGTGGGTGGTCGGCCGGGCGCACCGGATCGGTGTATCGAACCCGACGCTGCTGAAAATGCTGGCCAATCTGGCGATTGATTACGCGCTCGGCGCGGTGCCGCTGATCGGCGATGTGTTCGATGTTTTCTGGAAAGCCAACAAGCGCAATGTCCGGCTTTTGGAACAAGAAACCGGGTCGCATTAAACGGCCTTGGGCGTTTATGCGGGGTCCATGTCACTTCCAATCGCGGGGCCTCGCTTTGGCCCCTTTACAGCAGGCGCTTTGATCCGGCTGCAGTCGTCGTGGTGTTCGGGCGCGCTGCTTACTCGATGATCTCGAGATTTTCGGCAGCCATTTTGCCGCCGCGGCCTTCCACCAGTTCGTATTTGACCTTTTGTCCTTCGGTCAGCCCTGCAAGGCCTGACTGCTGGACGGCACTGATATGCACGAAGGCATCCTTGGAGCCATCCGAAGGTTCAATAAAGCCATACCCCTTGGTCGGGTTGAACCATTTTACGGTTCCGCTTGCCATGACATAATCCTTTCACGACAGTCACACTCGGGAGCTGCAACCACTGCAGATCTCCTGGTAACGTTCACATTGTCGGGAAGTAACTGGGCTCGCCGTGGAAACGGGTGGTCAGAAAAACTCACGACTGTGCACGTCCGTCAAGGATAGCCGAAAACGGGTATTTTTCTCAATTGAAATTTTTTCGATCCGGAACCCCGGGATCGGGCGGCCCGCTCAGGACGGGTTCAACGCCGCGGTTTTCTTTCTCAGCTCTTCGATCAAACCGCTGATACTGCCGGTATTTTTAATGATCGAGGCGAATTCGCCCTGCAGGGTGATGCTCATCGAGACGCCTTCGACGACAACGTCCAGAACCTTGTAGGTTGCATCCTGGCGGCCGACCCGCCACAGCACGCTGATCGGCTTTGTATCGACGCCCTCCGGGCGGACGATTTCCGTATATACCGTGGCGCGGTTTTCATCGACCGGCACGGTTTTTGTGATTTTAAGCTGTTCACCGGCATAGCTCTGGAAACGGTCGACATACATCGACACCATCAGGTCTTCAAACAGGCCGAGGAATTCGGTCTGTTCGGTTTCGGTCGCACGGCGCCAGTTGCGGCCGAGGGTCCAGCGGCCGATCGATGCCACGGCAAACTTCTCTTCGAACAAAGTCCGGAAAGCCTTGACCCGTTCGGGCCGGTCCTTGGACTTGTCGGTCAGCGAATGGATCGCCTCCTGCTCCAGCGCCCGGATGAAGGTGCTGGCTCCCGCTTCAAGATCATCGGCATAGGCCGTGCCTGAAAAAATCAGGACTGTCAGAAGGACGCTAAAAAGTCTTTTCATTGCACTCAATCTCTCAGTTCACGGATTCCCTGAAACCTCGGTGCTTCCCATGGAACCGGTCTGGCCCGGAAAGTCGTCAGGGGCGGACGATACAACAGGACCGGTCCGGTTGCCATTGCTAATCGCATTGCAGCGCGATTGCCGATGGAGACGTCTTGTCACCGCATCGGTCAGCTCGGTGCGGCCGGTGTTCGAAGCCCGGATCAAACCTGTAACCGGGCGGTTCAGAGGCTCAAGCGGGTCGATGTCGGCAACAGACCCGAAATAGGCCTGTTTTTGGCTCTGCGGCGGGGGCGTGGCACAGCCAAAACTGAAAAATAAACATATAAACAGCATAAATATGCAGGATCTACCCGGCATCGGCGGAGGCTTCTGCTTTCCTGAAAAGGCTGTTTTTGTG
>JANRAT010000249.1:0-1696 GCA_030727885.1 Rhodospirillales bacterium
TGATCGAAGGCACCACCGTCTCCACCAAGCACGGGCCGGTCAAAACCGATCATATCCTGTTTATTGCCTCCGGCGCTTTTCACATCGCCAAACCGTCCGACATGCTGCCGGAATTGCAGGGACGGCTGCCGATCCGGGTCAGCCTGAATGCCCTGACACGGGAAGATTTCGTGCGCATCCTGACCGAGCCGGAAGCCAGTCTGGTCAAGCAATACACGGCCCTGATGGGGGTTGAAGAGATGCAGATCAGCTTCACCGAGGATGCGATTGCCGAAATCGCCGATCTGTCGGCGGAAATCAACCAGGGCGTCGAGAATATCGGTGCGCGGCGGCTGCATACGGTGATGGAAAAGCTTTTGGAAGAGATCAGTTACACAGCGTCGGAACGCAGCGGCGAAGACATCGTCATTGATGCCGACTATGTGAAAAAGCAGGTCTCGGATCTGGCCCGCAACGCCGATATTTCAAAGTTTATTCTGTAATCCCTCTCCTCGGGGAGAGGGTGGCACGTAAGTGCCGGATGAGGGCCCGTAGAATTTATCTCAACAGGATTGAACGAATAGATCCCTCTTCCTGTCCTGCTCCCAAAGGGAGAAGGGACTCCGGTATCTCCATCTAATTCAACTTATTCAGTGGGTTGGGCCGCCTGGCTGAGAACCGATGCGAAGTTTTACTTCGGCGATCACCCAGTCGAGGGTTTCGTCGTCCATTTCTTCGATATTTTCCGCCAGCAAGTTTGCCAGTTCAGTCGCTTTCGGACTGAGCCCTGCCGTATTGACCGTAACTTTTGGGTGAGAAAGTTCTGCCAAGCGTTTGATTTCGCCCGCTTCATCCCACATCAATTCGAAATATCCGCAGATCTGCGCAACCAGACCGGAACTGGGCCTGCCGCGATATCCGTGTTCAAGGGCTGAAAAATAGGCTGCTGAGACGCCAAGATCGGCCGCCATCTGTTTCAACGAGATGTCCCGGGCCAGGCGATGTTCGCGGACTCTTTTACCAAATGGGGTCATGTATGGTATCTAAACCCTTAAATCTTAACAATTCCTCGCTAAACCGCGCTGCCTGGTCGATTAAATGCAGGTTTATTTTTTGCGGCGTATCCGCACATACAGGGCGCCACTGCCGCCGTCTTTGGGTGCCGCATAAGAAAATCCTGCAACCCATTGACGCATCGGCATTTCATTGAACCAGCGTGGCACCGCTTCCTTCAGCACGCCCGGCTTGCCGCCAAACTCATCCCCTTTCCCGGTTATCACCAGAACCGTGCGCTTGCCGTCGCTGAAGCAACTCTGCAAAAACCGTTCAAGGGTGCGATGCGCTGCGGTCTGGGTGTGGCCATGCAAATCGATAGTCTCATCAATATTCAGTTTGCCCCGCTTCAGTCGCTGCGCCGTCTTGCGATCAAGACCAGAAGCATCGCCATGGGTCAGGGTGGGCGAGGCCGGTAACGATTTTTGCGGAGTAACGGGGGGCGCGATCGTCCGGTATTTCTTTGCTGCTGCCGTTTTTTTCACGCCAAGCAGAGGCTGGTCTTCGGGTGGCACCTCTACCGGGGCCTTTTTGTCAGTCTCGGTGCGTCTGACCGTTTGTGTTACATGATTCCAGAGCGCCTTGTCTTCTGCGCTTAACGAACGTCGGCGCGGGCGCTTTGGCGGTATCATCTCAGCCCTGGGCTTCGTCAAGAACCACAATG
>JANRAT010000249.1:1706-16396 GCA_030727885.1 Rhodospirillales bacterium
GTGCAGACGCTGAGGCCCGTGCGCGCCGAGCAGCAGGGTTTGTTCGATATCCGCGGTCCGTGACGGACCGGTAATCCAGTTGACGGTGCGCGGCATTGTTCCGCTTCCATAATTATTACGTATCCGATTCCAAACGGTTTCGTAGTTACCGGCAATATCATCCGCATGAATGACAACAATGTGGTCGAGCGGCAGGAAATTCAACGATGTCGGCGTTTCTGGCCCTGATGTCATCACCAGCGTGCCGGTTTCCGCCACACCACCGTACGCTACGCTGACGGAAACCCCATCGTCGCCCTGACCGCGGCCTTCATCGACCATCAGCGACGTTTTCAACTGCCAATCAAGCCCGGTCAGCATCGGGTGCGGTGCGATCTTGATTCGTGCCGGCAACTGATGGGTGCGTAGATAATCGCTGACACATGCAGCAATTTCATGAGGTGAGCTGATTTTGGAGATGGTGGCGTTGACCCGGGAGGCTTCGTTACAGAAAAGATCAACACGCTGCGCTTTATCGAGATCGCCGCGTTTGGGTATAAGATTACTATGATGATCTTGAATGTGCTGTGAGGCCGGGTTTTCTGAACTAAGATTATTAGAGTGACCCAATTTAGTCTTTAACCGGCCTAGTATGTCTTCCCGGGCCCCCATCAATGCACCTTTTTTCGCATAAGCGCACCGCTTTGATCGCCACGACCGCCTTTATGGTATTGATGGATAAATGTGTCCCCTGCTGGAGCAGCCAAATCACGTTTTGAGGTCCAGGCCGTGGCAAACGGCATTGAATGAAAACGCCCCCGGCCACCGAACTGACCAAGAATACTGACACCGATACCCATGAAGAACCGGTAGAGCGCCGGGTGTTTGGCCAGCCAGGCCCAGCTTTTGAGCGCCCAGCGGGCAGTTTTGGAGCCCATTTCCGCTCGGAACTGCCGCTCGCGCCACTTACGCAGCATTTTCGGCAGGGGAATTCGCATCGGACAGACGCTTTCGCACTTCCCGCACAAGGTCGAGGCATTCGGCAGATGCTGCGCCTCTACCATGCCGATCAGACTGGGGATCAGTACCGCCCCCATCGGGCCGGAATAAACCCAGCCATAGGCATGCCCGCCGACGGATTTGTAGATCGGACAATGGTTGAGACAGGCGCCGCAGCGAATACAGCGCAGCATTTCGTGAAATTCACTGCCGATCATCTCGGAACGACCGTTATCCAGCAAAACAACGTGATATTCTTCCGGTCCGTCCAGATCACCAGGCCGTTTCGGGCCGGTGCAGAACGTCGTGTAGACGGAAATCTCCTGTCCCGTCGCCGAACGCGCCAGAACCCTCAGAATGGTCGATGCGTCTTCCAGCGTCGGGACGATCTTTTCAATGCTCGCCAGCACAATATGTACGCGCGGCAGATTGTTGGTGAGATCGGCATTGCCTTCATTGGTGACAAGAACGTTGGTACCGGTCTCGGCGATCAGCAAGTTGGCGCCGGTCAGACCGACATCGGCACCGAGAAACTTTTCACGAAGCTTGGCGCGGGCTTCCTCAAGCAGGGCGCGCGGCTCCTCGAGCGGGCGATCATAGTCGAGATCTCGATGCGCATCGCGAAATGTTTCCGCAACCTGTTCCTTGGACAGATGGATCGCCGGTGCAATGATGTGGCTGGGCGGCTCCTTGCGAAGCTGGATGATGTATTCACCAAGGTCCGTCTCGACCGGCTCGATGTCATTTTCCTCAAGAAACGCATTGATCGCGATTTCCTCGCTGATCATCGACTTGCTTTTCGTTACTGTCCTGGCACCGGCCTTCTGGCAAATACCGAGAATGGTCTGGCGTGCCTCTTCGGCATCCCGGCACCAGTGCACGTGGCCACCGCTTTCGATGACTTTCTTCTCGTAGGCTTCGAGGTAGTGATCGAGATTTTCCAGCACGTGATTTTTGATATCGCGGGCCTGATCACGGAGGCCTTCGAATTCCGGCATGCGCGCTGCCGCCTCAGCCCGGCGTACCGGAAACCCGTGCGTCAGCTTGGCCAAAGCCGCCTGCAACGGTTCATCGATAAGGGCGGCGCGGGCATTTTGTTTGAATCTCGGCGAGGTTGCTTCCATGCGGGTTTCCCTATTCCGCGTCCATCGGCTCGCCGATTGCCGGCGCCGCCGTCATCCCGGCCAGCACTTCCGCGGCATGACGGGCCTTAACGGGAATACCCCGGCGCTGCAGTCTGCCGGCAATGTTCATCAGACAGCCGAGATCGCCGGCCAGAACGGTGTCAGCGCCAGTGGCAACAATGTCATCAATTTTTGCATCGACCATTTTTTCTGAAATGTCCGGATACTTGACGCAGAAAAGACCGCCGAACCCGCAGCAGGTTTCCGTCTCCACGCCTTCATTGAGCTGCAGGCCCTCTATCGACGTCAGCAACGCGCGGGGCTGGTCCTTGATGCCAAGTTCGCGTAGTCCCGAACAGGAATCATGATAGGTCACCGTCCCGGCAAAAGGTGCATCAAATTTTGTGGCGCCTCGAATGTCAGCCAGAAAAGACATCAGCTCGAATGTCTTGTCGGCCAGGCGCTGCGCTCTCGGTCCCCATTCGGCATCATCCGCAAACATTTCCGGATAATGCATCTTGATCATGCCGCCGCACGAACCCGAAGGTGCGACCACATAATCGAACGACTCAAACGTCTGTATGACGTTTTTGGCGATGTCTCTGGCATCAGCAGTATCGCCGGAATTATAAGCCGGTTGCCCGCAACAGGTCTGGGCCTGCGGCACCTCGACCTGGCAGCCGACATCTTCGAGCAGTTTGACGGCCGCAAATCCGACCACCGGCCGCATCAGATCGACGAGGCAAGTCGCAAACAGGCCAACACGGGGTTGCAATGGATCAGACATTCTCAAAGAATGTGCTGTCAGCACGATGTTGGCAAGAACGTTAGGCAGCCGTCATTGTGACGCCGGCGCAACTCGTTCAGCCGCTTTCGGCAGTAAAAGATAATAGCTGCCACGTTGCTTCATCAGCCCCGCTCTTTTCGCCGCTGTCTCTCCGAAGCCCCAGAAAACATCACCCCTGACGGGGCCCTTGATGGCACTCCCGGTATCCTGTGCCAGCATGACACGGCGAAATGGTCGCCCATCAATCGGGTCGGTGGTATCAAGCCAAAGCGGAATGCCAAGCGGCAAGAAGGCCCGGTCAACAGCAAGGCTGCGGCCCGGTGTCAGGGCAATCCCCTGTGCACCAATCGGCCCGTCGCCTTCAATGACGCGGAAGAAAACAAAGGATTCGTTTTTATTCATCAATTCTGTGCCGGCTGCCGGATACGCACGCAACCAGTCCATAATCGCCGGTGCGGTAACGTCATTAAGGGGCATCACCCCTTTGGCAACCAGTTCGCGTCCGATCGAGGTATAGCGTCGACCGTTTCGGCCGGCATAGCCGACCCGTACGTGCGAGCCATCCGGCAGACGCACACGGCCCGAACCCTGAATATGCAGAAAAAAGGCCTCAACCGGATCGGCAACCCAGAGCAGTTCAAGACCGCGTCCTCTGAGCGCACCATTATTGATTTCCGCCCGTGAATAAAACGGCACCAGCTTGTTATCCGTAAGCCGACCCGCAAGCTGTGTGCCGGCATATTCAGGCCTGAATTCGCCAAGATCAATCAACACAAGATCAAGGGGACGGGAATAAATGGGAATTTGATATTCTGCTTCTGCAGCCCAGCGTCCTTTCAGCTCTGGCTCATAATAGCCTGTGAAAAGACCGTCGGTATCGCGGCTACTGGCTGCCTGGTAAGCAATAAAGCGGGTTTCAAAAAAATATTTCGCTTCGATCTTGTTGTCCGGACGAATAAGCCGGGCATCCTTGCAGATTTTCTGCCAGTCCCCATAAGTGCCCATCAGCTCGTTGCTGCCGATAGCCACTTTCGCGTCTTTCTTGTCGATAACGGCGCAGGATCGGATAAGCACCGGCAGCGCTTCGGCGAAGTTGTCACCGTTCCAGCCGCTCAGCTTATCAAAACCTACGGGGTATAAATTCAGCACCGATGGCTCGGCGGGTGTGGTGGGCGCATCCGGCTGCGGCAAGCTCAGGCCTGAACAGCCGGCGAGCAACAGCACAGCAGCCACAGTAAACCATTGTCCTATAGCAAAATGGCCAGGACGATGCTGCCGCATTTAGTTATTGCTCTCGGTACCGATCAGCGTCCAGTTCGGATCCGATGACCGGGTATCACGGGAGAACGTCCAGAAATCCGTTACATCTATCACTTCATTCGGATTGCCGTCGATTATGTTGCCATCCGCATCACGCAGTGCACTGATCTGTTCGGAGACGAACTTGACGGTGACGACGCTGTGATGACCATCCATCAGAGCTTCGATAATTTTGGCCGAGCGAATACCCACCAGCGTGTCTTCCAGAACTTCACCGGATTTTTCACGATCCGCGATCGCATCCTCGAGAGTTTTGTACACTTCCGGGCTGAGCAGGCTTTTCAGTGTTTTCCGGTCATTCGACGAAAATCCGTTGAGGATCATTTCAAACGCCATCTTCGAGCCTGCAACAAATTCATCGGCATCAAATTTCGGATTGGCGACGCGGATCTGCGTCAGGCCAACAGCGACCGGATCGTTCATGTCGACATCCTGGGCAGGCTGCTCCTGCGGATATTCGCTGCGGTCCGGCAACTGCACGACATTATCTTTGTCCGTGTGCTCGGCATCGGCTTCGGCCTGTTCATCTTTCCGGAATATATCCGGATAGCCGCCTTCATGCCCATCTCGACGGCCCAGAACCTTTCTGAGCCTTAAAATAAGGAACCCGGCAATCATCGCCAGAATGATAATATCGAAAAATTGAAATTCGCCGCTCATGATATCCTTGACCCCAAGGGCCTTGCCTGTTGTCGTAAGCCGATGTGTGCCGCTACAGTGTCGCCCTCAACGCCTCGAACAAAGTATCGGCTCGGAGGCACTACGTCCAGAACGACAGCATGGCACAAATGCAGCGGTTGCCCGGTTGTCGTACCCTTTAAATAAGCCGGTCAGCCCGCCGGAACAAGGCACCCATGATTTTACTGATATTCTTAGCATTTATCACCATCCCGGTTATCGAGATTGCTGTCTTCATTCAGGTCGGTGAACGGATCGGCGTCTGGCCGACCATCGGCATCGTTATCGCAACGGCAATGCTCGGTACCGCCATGCTCCGCCAGCAGGGTATTTCCATCTTGTTCCGCATCCAGGAGAACCTCGCTGCCAACCGCATTCCGGTGCATGAACTGTTCGATGGTGTCTGTCTGGTCATCGCCGGAGCGCTGCTGCTGACACCGGGGTTTGTCACTGACAGCATAGGCTTGCTGCTTTTTATTCCACCATTGCGACGCTGGATCGCCGGCGAAATCGGCAAACGTTTCATCGCCAAAGCCAACGTACAGTTCTCCTCTGACTTCCAGGAAGGGACTGGCTCCGTTTATACCGGCGATGCGGACGGACCAATCATTGATGGCGACTTTCAGGACATAACTGAAAGCCCCGACGCGGCCCAACCCGCTTCCAGACGGCTCGATCATGACGATAAAACCGGCAAACCCGGCACCTGATCCGGACCGCGTTAAGCAATAGTGAACACCTCAGGCGATATTGTCGTTCCGCTTTAGACATGTTACCAGAAGCCCGAAATCGCATGAGGAGAGCCCGATGGCCGACGCACAGACGCCAACCAGCACAGAAGCGCCCGAACAGGCCGCTGCGCCGCTGACAATCAATTCACAATATACCAAGGACCTGTCGTTCGAAGTGCCGAACGCGCCCGGTGTGTTTGGTGACATGCAAAAGACGTCACCGGATATCAACATTGATATCAATGTCAGTGCCCGGCTTTTGCTCGACAACATCTATGAAGTGTCTCTCGGCGTGAATGCATCATGCAAAGTCGGTGACCATGTCGGTTTTATCATGGAACTGGTCTATGCCGGGGCTTTTACGCTCAACCTGCCGGAAGAACACCGCAATGCTGTGTTGCTGATCGAATGCCCGCGGTTGCTGTTCCCGTTTGCCCGCAACATCATTGCCGATGTCACCCGTGACGGCGGCTTCCCGCCGGTGATGCTGGGCATGGTCGATTTTGTCGCCATGTACCAAAATCGCGTCCAGGAACAGACACCAGCCAAGACGGAAGTCTGATAATCCGGCTTTCGCTCAGGCCCTGAGCCAGATCGGGTCTTTTATTTTTCCAAGAAATTCCGCGTGTCGCGCCAGTTCTTCAGAAGAAGCGGCGTGCTCGCGGGGGGCGCGGCGTCCGGATGCGGCAATCGATGATCCGGCCTCGGCGTTGCCCGCCTGAGCTTCTTTGCCGGCAGCATTGGCGGCAAGGTCCATGCCGTGTTGACGGCCACCCAGCAATTCGAGATACACCGACGCCAGCAACTGCGCGTCCAGAAGGGCGCCGTGCAATTGTCTGTCCGTCAGGTCAATGCCGAAGCGGCGGCATAGGGCATCCAGCGAGGCCTGGGCACCCGGAAACTTGCGCCGGGCCATGGTCACCGTATCAATGGCGCGACTTTTATCTATCGGGGTCATACCGATCAGATCCAGTTCCGCGTTGATAAAACCCATGTCGAAGGCAGCGTTGTGAATGACCAGCGGTGAATCGCCGACAAACTCGACGAAAGCTTCGGCAATGTCGGCAAAAACCGGATGTCCGCTCAGAAATTCGGCGCTCAGGCCATGCACCCGTTCCGCTTCTGCCGGCATGTCGCGTTCTGGATTGATGTACTGATGATAAACCGCACCGGTCGGGACGTGGTTCAACAATTCGACGCAGCCGATTTCAACGATCCTGTTCCCTGATTTGGGATCAAGGCCGGTGGTTTCGGTATCGAGTACAATTTCCCGCATGCAATCAACCTCTGGAACGTTTTTGCGGCGGCCAGTGTCGACCTTCCGACGAGCAAATGATTTTCGCAATTTGACGGATCATGAGCAAGCTGTGAGCGCGCCCTAGTCCCGTAAAAATCACAAAATCTGCTGCCCGGCGCTTTAAATCATCCGGTATCTGGTGTTTCAGGATCTCCTGAAAGCGTTCTTCCGTCATCCCCGGGCGGGACAGTACACGGCGGCGCTGTTCCCGGTAAGGCGCACTGACCACGGCCACGGCATCACATCGCCGCTCACCGCCGGATTCAAAAAGCAGCGGTATATCCAGAACCACTGCCGGGGTGCGGCGTCTGGCGTGAATGCCGAGAAACTTGTGACTTTGTTGGCGAACCATCGGATGCAGGATCGCCTCAAGCCGCTTCAGGGCCGCATCATCGCCGAACACCCGGCGCCCCAATGCGCGGCGGTCGATGGCGCCATCTTTCAGAACCCCGGAAAAGGCCTGAGAAACCGGGCTGACGGCAGCACCGCCTTTGGCCATCAAGGCGTGAACCGTGGCATCCGAGTCATGTACCGGTATGCCGAGGCGTCTGAAATCACCCGCAGCAACGGTTTTCCCCATGCCGATCGAGCCGGTTAATCCGAGAATGAACATTACCGTGACCCGGTTTGTGCCAAAACGTGCTGCCGTAAAGCATCACTGACATCGGGGCGTTTGCCGAACCATGCCTCAAAACCGGGCCGCGCCTGATGCAACAGCATGCCGAGGCCATCGACGGCATGGAAGCCCTGTTCTTCGGCCGCTTTCAAGAGCGCGGTCTGCAAAGGCACATAGACAATATCATTAACCACGGCACCCTCGATAAGTCCGTCCAGCTTAATCTCCAGCGCTGGTTTACCGGTCATGCCAAGGGTCGTCGTGTTGACCAGCAACCCGGCCCCATCGACAGCGCCATGACGATCATCCCAGGGAACGACGCGAACGGATGCACCGAAATGTTCAGCCAAGGTTTCGGCACGCTCGATTGTGCGGTTGGTCAGGCGAATTTCCGAAAACCCGGCTTCGATCAACGCTGCAATCACCGCGCGCGCCGCCCCGCCGGCACCCAGTACGACAGCCGGGTTCGCATCTGCTCGCCAGTTCGCCACGGCGGCCCTGATATTGCTGATAAAGCCGAACGCATCGGTGTTATCACCATGCAAGCTGCCATCGGCATGACAAATGATCGTGTTCACAGCGCCGATCTTTTTTGCAGTCTCGCTCAGGTTATCAACGATACGATAGGCGGCTTCCTTGTGCGGGACCGTCACATTGGCACCGGCAAATCCCAGTTTGGGCAGTGCACGGATCGCGTCTTCTATATTGTCAGGCGATACCGCAAGCGGCATGTAAACACCATCGATGCCATACTGATCGAGCCAGAACCCGTGCAGTCGTGGCGACAGTGAATGGTCGACCGGCCAGCCGATCACACCGGCCTTGATTGTTTTTGCACTCAGCGATGGCATCTTTATCTCCTTCAGAGGGCGAGAATGCCCCGTTTACGGAGTTCTTCCAATAGGGGAAGCAACGGCAAGCCCAGGACCGTGAAATAATCACCTTCGATCTTTTCAAACATCTGTGCACCATAGCCTTCCAGCCGGTAGGCGCCGACCGAAGACAGGATCCCCTCGCTGTGATTTTGAAGATAATCCTCAATGAAGACATTGCTCAGGGGGCGAACATGCATAGACGCCGTTTCGACATGTGACCACAGAGGCGCGCCGGGCTGATACACAACGACCGCAGAAATCAACTGATGTGTCTGGCCGCTCAATGCGCGAAGATGTTTGCCGGCTTCATCCAGATTCCCGGGCTTGTCATATATTGTGCCATTCAGAGCCAGCAGCTGATCACAGCCGACATATGCGGTCCCGACTTCTGCACCCTTGTTATCTGACTTTGCGGCAGCGGCTTCAGCCTTGGCTTTGGCCAATGCGGTGGCCAGTTCTTCAGGCGGCCACTGTTGAGCCAGTGCTTCAGCTTTCAGGATATCCTCGTCAATGTCGGCGTCACACAAGTCAAAGGGGACACCGGCATTTTCCAGCACCATGCGACGTGCCGGGCTTTTCGAAGCGAGCACAAGGCGGGCAGATATCACGGTGTGTCGTCTTCTCCGCTGCGGCGCGCCAGCAACTGCAGGATGGTTGCCGCCGTTTCTTCGATCGAGCGCCGAGAGACATTGATCACCGGCCATTCATTTTGAGAGAACAACCGTCTGGCACTGGCGACTTCTTCTTTAACCGCCTGCTCATCGACATAATCGGTATCCGGATCCTGATCGAGAAAACGCAAACGCTGACGGCGAATTTCAATCAGTCGTTTCGGATCATTGGTCAGACCGACGACGACCGGCGCGTCCTCATCAAACAACTCGTCCGGCAGCGGGCAACCCGGTACAAACGGAATGTTGGCCGCCTTGATTCCGCGATTGGCAAGATAGATACAGGTCGGTGTTTTTGAGGTTCGCGATACACCAAGCAAAACAACGTCGGCATTTGCGAGGTCATGGGTCATTTGTCCGTCATCATGGCTCAGTGCAAATTGCATCGCTTCGATACGGGCAAAGTATTCCGCATCCATGGCATGTTGCCGGCCCGGACGCGGATGGCTTTTCGCATTCAGATAAGCCCCGAGTGCCGCGACTACCGGATCAAGAACCGGGATGCAGGGGATCTGATGCAACCGGCATCCTTCTTCAAGCGCCTGGCGGTTTTTTTCATCAACCAGGGTGCACATCACGAAACCCGGCTGTTCTCGAATTCTTTCCATCACCTCGAGTACCTGGTCGACAGTACGGACGAGCGGCCACAAATGCTCGCGGACCTGAATATCATCAAATTGAACAAGGCAGGCACGAGCCAATAGTGTTACAGTTTCACCGGTGGAATCGGATACAAGGTGAAGATGAAAATCCTGCATAAATTAGCCTTTTCCGCTTGTATGCTTCCCATATAACCCGGGGGATGAAATTGTGGATAACTTTCAAAGCACTAAAAGGAGACTTTGATACCCATGCCGAGCTTTCCAGATACACATGTTACTCGCCTGTGTAAATCTTCGAAGTGGTTTGAACTGCCTTGGGATAACTTGAAAACGGCGAATTCCTGTGGTTTTATATATTATCTAGAGTTCTGCTGAAGACCCTTGGAATCATTGATTTTTTTTAATTTCTAGAAAAAATCTTGCAGCTTTTAAACAATCAACCTAACCATGCGGCATATCGGTGTAACCTGTGGATGATAGATAATCCCCATGATTCCATGCACCATCTACCACTACATATTTCTATATATATAGACTCTATATAGAGGTAGTCAGAACCTAGTCCCGATAACGAAAGTCCCCAATGATGCCTAAGACGAACCCGGAAAAACCAATTCTTCGCGTCTTTGCCGGTGATGTCGTTTCACCATCGCCGGTCTGGATGATGCGTCAGGCCGGACGTTACCTGCCGGAATACAAAGCAGTTCGCGCCAAGACTTCATCATTCCTTGAATTTTGCTATACGCCGGACGCTGCTGTTGAAGTGACGCTGCAACCGTTGAGGCGATTTGGTTTTGATGCCTCGATTGTTTTTGCCGATATTCTGGTGATACCGGATGCATTGGGCCAGAAGGTCGCTTTCAAGGAAGGTGAAGGTCCGGTGCTGGATCCGATCCGCGATCTTGAGGGCCTAAAAAAACTCAACGCCGATGGGGTGATTACGCACCTGGCGCCGATCTTCGAAACGTTGAAACGTCTTTCAGCAGAAATTCCGAAAACTACCGGATTGATCGGTTTTGCAGGATCACCGTGGACCGTTGCGGTTTACATGGTTGAAGGTCGTGGCCGGACCGACTGTGAACGGGCTAGGGCGTGGGCTTACAGGGCACCCGATGAGTTTCAGATGTTGATGGATATTCTTGTTGATGCGACATCGCGCTATCTGATCGAACAGGTTAAATCCGGTGCCGAAATCCTGCAGTTGTTCGACAGTTGGGCCGGTGTATTGTCGGTGGACCAGTTCAGAAAACTGGTCATCAAGCCGACCAGGCGGATTGTCGAGATCGTCAAGGCAGCCTGTCCCACTGTGCCGATTATCGGTTTTCCCCGCCAATGCGGTGTGATGATTCCGGAATTTGTCAGGGAAACCGGCGTCGACGGTGTATCGCTCGATCACGGTGTACCGCTTGACTGGGCATTCCGGGAAATTCCGGAGACTTGCGTGTTGCAGGGCAATCTTGATAACCGTCTGCTGGTTGTCGGTGGTGATGCGCTTGATCGCGGCGTTGATGATATCCTTTTAAAATCCAAAGGCCGCCGTTTTATATTTAATCTCGGCCACGGCATTGTGCCTGAGACACCCCCTGACCATGTTCAGCAGGTGATAGATCGTATCCGGGGGAAGTGATTGATGCGCACGGCCGTTGTTTTATTCAATCTGGGGGGACCGGATCAACCTCAGTCGGTCGAACCATTTTTGTTCAATCTTTTTTCAGATCCGGCGATCATCAGCGTGCCGCAACCTTTTCGCTGGCTGCTGGCCAAACTGATTTCCAGAAAACGCGCCCCGATCGCGCAAAAAATCTATGCCGAAATTGGCGGCAGTTCGCCATTGCTGGCCCTGACACGCGAACAGGGTGCGGCGCTTGAACAGGCCTGCAGCGATCTTGGTGAGGTGAAAACCTTCATCTGCATGCGTTATTGGCACCCGATGAGCGACGAGACGGTGAAAGACGTCCAGGCCTTTGCCCCGGACAAAATCGTCCTGTTGCCGTTGTATCCGCAGTTTTCCACGACAACTTCTGGATCATCCTTCAAGGATTGGCACAAAACAGCCAAGAAACATGGCTTGCGCGCGCCAACGGTTGAAATCTGCTGTTATCCGAAAGCCGAGGGCTGGATCGCTGCCCAGGCAGATCTGATCGCCAAAGCCTATGCCCTGGCCGGGACAGGGACCAAACCCCGCGTGCTGTTTTCGGCGCACGGTCTGCCTGAAAAGGTCATTGCCGGTGGGGATCCCTATCAGTGGCAGGTTGAACAGACGGCAAAAGCGGTTGTTGATCAACTGTCGATCGAAGGTCTGGACTGGGTGGTTTGCTATCAAAGCCAGGTCGGACCTCTGAAATGGATCGGCCCGTCGACAGATGACGAGATTGCCCGCGCCGGTACCGATAACGTTCCGTTGATCGTGTTGCCAATCGCCTTCGTGTCTGAGCATTCGGAAACCCTGGTAGAGCTGGATATCGAATATCGCGAACTTGCCCACGAAAAGGGTGTTCCGTCGTATACCCGCGTTCCTGCGGTCGGCACGCACCCGAGATTCATAGATGCGCTGACAAAGCTTGTGCAACGGGCCTTGGTTGAACAGAATGCGCGGCTTTCAGAAACCGGCGGTCGGCTGTGTCCGGCTACATGCGGGCAATGCCCGTGGCAATAAACTCAAGCCTGAAGAGCGGAGCATAACGTGGACGGATCAATGTATTTGTGGCTCAAGGCACTGCACATCATTGCGGTGATCGCTTGGATGGCCGGTATGCTCTATCTGCCGCGACTGTTTGTCTATCATGCTGAAGCGACTGTCGGCTCCGAGCTCTCGGAAACCCTCAAGGTCATGGAGCGCAGACTGCTTCGTGCGATCATGAACCCGGCCATGCTGGTGTCACTGATTGCCGGCGGCATACTGCTCGGATATCAGGATTTCAGCTCCGGCTGGCTGCACGTGAAACTCACCGCAATCGTCGGCATGGTGATCATGCACATGATGATGGCGAAGTGGCGGAAGGACTTCGAAGGCGACAAAAATACCCGCAGTCACCGCTTTTACCGATATGCCAACGAGGTTCCGACCTTGCTGATGCTGGTGATTGTTGTCATGGCGGTGGTTAAACCTTTCTGAAAAGCCAATTGACAGCGAACACCACTTGTCGTAATCGTTGGCATCTTCAACGGACTCGATCCGATCCTAAGTGATTGCCTAAACTTTCAAGCGGCCCTCCGGTCGTGCCAAAGCTTCAACGGGACCCAACCCGGTCCGGTTATCACGTTAGACAAATCCTCCCCTGTAACTAAATCGAAGAAGACCCATGAATCTCAAGGATCTTAAAAAGAAATCTCCGGCAGACCTGTTGGCGTACGCCGAAGAGCTGGAAATCGAAAATGCCAGTTCACTGCGCAAACAGGACATGATGTTTGCCATCCTCAAGCATCTGGCCGAGGACGATATTGCCATTTTCGGTGATGGCGTGTTGGAGGTTCTGCAGGACGGGTTCGGTTTTCTGCGCTCGCCGGAAGCAAACTATCTGCCGGGCCCCGATGATATTTACGTCAGCCCAAGCCAGATCCGCCGCTTTTCGCTGCGCACCGGGGATACGGTTGAAGGTGAAATCCGCTCACCCAAGGACGGCGAGCGCTATTTTGCCCTTCTGAAAATCAACAAGGTGAACTTCGCCGATCCGGGCGATGTCCGTCACCGCATCAACTTCGATAACCTGACGCCTCTGTATCCCGAAGAACGCCTTTTGATGGAAGTCGACGATCCGGAAGTGAAGGATCCGACGCACCGGGTGCTCGATCTGGTCAGCCCGCTCGGCAAAGGCCAGCGTGGCCTGATCGTCGCACCGCCGCGCACCGGTAAAACGGTAATGCTGCAGAACATGGCCAATTCCATCGCCCGCAATCATCCGGAATGCTACCTCATCGTTCTGCTGATCGATGAGCGCCCGGAAGAAGTTACCGACATGGCCCGCACCGTCAAAGGCGAGGTTATCTCGTCGACGTTTGATGAGCCGGCGACCCGCCACGTCCAGGTTACCGAAATGGTGCTCGAGAAAGCCAAACGTCTTGTCGAACACAAACGCGATGTGGTGATCCTGCTGGATTCCATCACCCGTCTGGCCCGTGCCTACAACACCGTTGTGCCATCAAGCGGCAAGGTTCTGACCGGTGGTGTCGACGCCAACGCCCTGCAGCGCCCGAAACGTTTCTTCGGTGCCGCACGTAACATCGAAGAAGGTGGTTCGCTGACGATCATCGCGACCGCGCTGATCGATACCGGATCACGCATGGACGAAGTCATCTTCGAAGAATTCAAGGGTACCGGTAACTCGGAAATCATCCTGGATCGCAAGCTGTCCGACAAACGCACCTGGCCGACCATCGACATCACCAAGTCGGGTACGCGTAAGGAAGAGCTGCTGGTCGACAAGGCGACGCTGTCGAAAATGTGGGTGCTACGCCGTATCCTCATGCCGATGGGTGTCGTCGATGCGATGGACTTCCTGCTCGACAAGATCAAGCATTCGAAGAACAACGACGATTTCTTCGATTCAATGAATCAGTAATCACGTGTACGCCGCAGGGGGTATGCAGGACTGAATCAAAAAGGCACAGAGTTGATCGCTCTGTGCCTTTTCTTTAATACGTGGATTGAAGCGGGTCTTAGACCGTAAACACCGTCGATCCGGTAGTCTTCCGGCCTTCGAGGTCTGCATGAGCCTGGCGCACTTCCGACAGCGGATAAGTCTGGTTGACGGAAATCTTCACAGCGCCGGAGGTCACGGCATCGAACAGATGCTTGGTGCCGTCGAGCAGGAGCTCGCGGGTCGCTGTATGTGTGCCGAGCGTTGGGCGGGTCACGTAAAGCGATCCCTTTGGCGCCAGAATGCCTGGATCGAATGCTTCAACCTTACCCGATGCATTGCCGAACGTTGCCAGCACGCCGAACGGGCGCAGGCTGTCCAGTGAATCCATGAAGGTCGCCTTGCCGATGCTGTCATAAGCGACTGCAACACCC
>JANRAT010000249.1:16406-19063 GCA_030727885.1 Rhodospirillales bacterium
GCGGTACAGGATCGGGTGGTCGCAGCCGTTGGCCATGGCCAGCGCCGCTTTTTCTTCATCGCCGACGCAGCCGATCACGGTGGCGCCCAGTTTCTTTGCCCACTGGCAGAGGATCAGGCCGACACCGCCGGCGGCGGCGTAAACCAGAATATTGTCGCCCGGCTGCACCTTGTAGGTGCGGAACAGGAGATATTGCGCCGTCAGACCTTTGAGCATCATTGCAGCGGCGGTCTGGAAATCGATTGCGTCCGGCAGCTTGACGACCTTCTGGATCGGCATGCAGCGCGCTTCGGCATAGGCACCCGGCACCATCGGATAGGCAACCCGGTCACCAGCCTTGAATTCCGTAACGCCATCGCCGACGGCTTCGACGACACCAGCCGCTTCCATACCGATGACGGCAGGCAAGTCGACGGGATACAGACCGGTGCGGAAATATACATCGATGTAATTAAGACCTACGGCGTGCTGTTTGATGCGGATCTGGCCGGGTGCGGGTGCACCGACTTCGACGTCTTCCCACATCATTACTTCCGGGCCGCCGGTCTTGTGAATACGAATAGCTTTAGTCATGGAAATCTCCCCGATTTGAATTGTTGTTTAGAATATGGGTTTTGCCCGGGCCTTCGACAAGGATCAGATCAGCCTTGTTGTGTATCCTTCGAGAGTCAGCAGCTGATGCTTTGTTTCAAGTCCGTCGGCAAAGGAATACCCGCCGTCACGGCCGCCCGCCGCAATCACCCGGTGACAGGGGATCAGGATCGGCAGCGGATTGGCACCGCAGGCTCCACCGATGGCCCGGGCCGAGCTTTTCAGCTCTGCCGCCAAATCGCCGTATGTGCGCACCTGTCCATAGGGAATGTTCAATAAAGCCGCCCATGTTTCACGTTGCCGCGGCGTGCCGTGCGGTGCCAGCGGCAAATCAAAAACTTCTAGTCTGCCATCGAAATAGGCATCGATCTGCTGGCACACTTCAATAAGCAACGGGTCGTCATCAGCCCCACCGGGTGCGCGACCGGCTTCAAGAACGATCACATGTGCGCCGTCGGCAAACACCGTCAGTGGACCTACCGGCGAGGCAAAGGAAATATGGCGAAGGCCTTCGGTCATTGTTTCCTCCCAAGTAATTCGGTCAGGGCGCCAGCATCCGTGACCGGCAGTGAACAGGTTGCTCCAATGCAAACATAGGCTGTCGGCTTGCCATCGACCATGCCCTTGCCGGCTGCGACATGCCCGTCCGCCAATGGCTGATCGTGACTGATGAGATTTATGATACTGAGACGGTTTGCCGATTTGTGTGCTGTGCCCAGCAACTTGGATGTTGCAGGATCGACGGCATCACCGACGATCACGATCTGCGTACCCCGGATCAGCAGTTCCCAGGCAATCAGCAGGGTCGGAAGATGCAGGTTGTTGTTGGCCTTTTCGCTGACAAAGGTTTCAAACAACCGTTCCGCCCGATCCCGGTAGCGGGTTTCGCCGGTACCGATATAAAGCCGCACCAGCACTTCGGCCATGGTGCCGTTACCGCCCGGTTGGGCATTGTCGAAGATCGGCTTGGGTCTTGCGATCAGGCCGGGTGTGTCGTCGGCGGCGAGAAAATACCCCCCGGCATCGGCGTCGATATAATGTCTCTCGACAATCTCGACCCAGGACTTTGCGTCATCAAGATAGTTTCCGGGGCGACCGGATTCATTGAGCAGCAGAGCGGCCCGCGCCAGATTGGCGTAATCATCCAGTACAGCGGGGTGTTGCAACTGGCCGGCACAGTAGGCATGTCTGAGACGTCCGTCCGTTTCGGTCATCGTGGATTTGATCCAGTCGTAGACATCAGCGGCAAGTGTAACCCAGTCAGTCCGGTCGAAGACGACCCCGGCACGGACCAGGGCGGCAATGGCCAGTCCGTTCCAGTCGGTCAGTACCTTGTCATCGCGGCCGGGCCGGATACGACCGTCACGTCGTTCCAGCAATCTGTTCCGAAGCGGGGCCATTTCGACCTCAAGCCGGTCATCCCAGTCCATGCTCCGCAAGCGATTGAGGATGGTATGGTCTTCCCAGTTACCCCCCGGGCCGACGTCATAGATCGATTTGAAACGGTTGGCATCAGTGCCAAGCACGTCATCAATCTCGGCGTCGGACTAGACATAGAATTTGCCTTCGACGCCCTCGCTGTCGGCATCAAGCGCGCCGGCAAAACCAAATCCTTCATGGTTGTCGCGGCTGTGCGACATTTCCCTTACCAGCCAGTCGATGCTCTCAGCAATACGCGCAGCATAAAGCGGTGACTTCGTTTCCAGCCAGACATCGCTCATCAATTCAATCAACAGGGCATTGTCGTAGAGCATCTTTTCAAAGTGCGGGGCGAGCCAGCGCTCATCCGTCGAATAGCGCGAAAAGCCGCCGCCCAGATGATCGTAAATGCCGCCCTGGCAGATGTTGTCGAGGGTCAGCGTGACGGCATCGGCGAAAATCGCGCTGCCGGACCTGAGATGCGCATGCCACAGAAACCGGTAAAACATCGGCTGCGGAAACTTTGGTGCACCCTGAGTGCCTCCGTGGATGGTGTCGATCATGCTTACGGCTGCGGCTGCGATCATGTCGAGTGTCTGCAGGGTCAAGGTGCCGCCACCCTTTGCTGCCAGCGCCTCTTTCAGGGC
>JANRAT010000250.1 GCA_030727885.1 Rhodospirillales bacterium
GTCACGCAGGGCGTCACCACGGTGGTCACCGGCAAGTGCGGGATCAGTCTCACGCCGTTCCTGCCCGGCGACGACTGGGACATGCCGGTGCCGATGGCCTTGCTCGGCAACAAAAGCCAGTACCGGTTCCCGGCCTTTGCGGATTATGCCAGGGCCTTCCGTAATTCGCCGCCGGCCGTCAATGCGGCGATGCTGTGCGGGCACAACACGTTGCGAGCCGAAGCGATGCAGGGCGACGTTGCCAGGCCGGCGGGAGACAACGAGATCGCGATGATGCAGGACAGGCTGCGAGCCAGCATGCAGGCCGGCGCAATCGGTGTCAGCTCCGGGTTGATGTATCCGGCCGGCTTCAATGCGCCGACTGCGGAAGTTGCGGCATTGGCCGGTGTTGCCGGTGCAGCGGGCGGGCTTTATGCAACGCATCTCCGTGACGAGGCGGAAAAGCTGATTCCGTCGATTGAGGAAGCTGCCGAAATCGGCCGGGCCGGCGATCTGCCGGTGGTGCTATCCCATCACAAGGTGACGGGCCGCAATAACTGGGGTGGCACCAAGCTGTCGCTCAGGCGGATCGAACAACTGGCTGAAGGTCAGACCATTCACTTCGATGTCTACCCCTATGTCGCCAGCGCCACGGCGCTGATGGTTGAGCGTATCTCGGTTGCCGAGAAAGTGCTGATTGTGGCGTCCGACAAACATCCGCGCACGGCAGGCTGGTATCTCAAGGATATCGCAGAGGAATGGGGCATGAGCGAAGCGCAGGCGGCAGAAGAACTGATCCCGGCGCAGGCGATCTATTTCGCCATGCACGAAGACGATGTCCGGCGTGTGCTGGCGCACCCGCGCGCAATGGTCGGCTCTGACGGCATTCCCGGCACCGATGCCCCGCACCCGAGGCTGTGGGGCACCTTCCCCCGTGTTCTCGGCTATTACGCTCGTGACGTCGGCTTGTTCACGCTGGAGACAGCTGTTCATAAAATGACCGGCCACACCGCAGGGATTTTCGGCTTCAAGGATCGGGGCGTGCTGAGAGCAGGCGCGTACGCCGATATCACGGTGTTTAATCGCGACACGGTGCTGGACCGGGCAACGTTTGAAAAACCGACAACGCCGTCGGACGGCATCATGCATGTGATGGTCGGCGGCGAGGTGGTGCTGGAAAACGGGACCCTGACGCCGTCACGACCGGGACGGCTGGTGCATAGGGACGGTGCGGCATAACAGCTCATTTGAAAGCGGTTTAACTTTTCCCGCGAACGATTAGACTTCCGGTAGTGCGCA
Organism: Rhodospirillales bacterium; assembly: GCA_030727885.1. Lineage (GTDB taxonomy): Bacteria > Pseudomonadota > Alphaproteobacteria > Rhodospirillales > Casp-alpha2 > UBA4479. The sequence goes on from JANRAT010000250.1 coordinate 1,279, forward strand.
CAACAGACTGAATGGCATCCGGCTTTTACATGACTTCTTCCGACAAGAATGACAATCTGGCCAACGGTGATCTGCAAGCGCTTCGCGATGAAATAGCAGCCCTCAGCAATAGGCTGGCAGCAGCCGAAGCCGAGGCTGTGTTCGCCGAAGCCATGGAAAACAGTTCGGAATCCATCGTCATCTATGATGCGGACGGCAGGCTCGTCGCGTGCAATCAGAATTTCCGCGATCTCTACGGGTACAGTCCTGAAGAAGCGAAACCAGGCGTTCATTTTTCCGTACTGGGCAGGATCGATGTCGAGCGCGGCAATGTCGTGATCGGTGACACGATCGGCGGCGGTGAAGATTATCTCAAGCGCAAGGCTGAGTACCGCCGCAAACTTGAAGGCGACTTTATCGTTCATCTGAAGGATGGCCGCTGGATCAAGACCGTTGACCGGCGCATGCAACGGGGCGGGTTTGTCAGCGTTCAGGTCGATATTACCGACATGAAAAAGAACGAGTACGCTTTGCGTACAGCCAAGGAAGCTGCGGAAAAAGCGGCGCAGATCAAATCGGAATTTCTGGCCAACATCAGTCATGACCTGCGGACGCCGTTGAACGCCATCCTTGGGTTTTCAGAGATGATCCTGTCGGAATTCAAGGGGCCCATAGGGCACGATATGTACAAGGATTATATCAAGGACATCAACGAGAGCGGCCAGCTTCTGTTGTCCATGGTGAATGATATTCTGGATACCGCTAAACTTGAAAGCGGCCTGCTCAATCTGGTGCCCGAATTGTTCGATGCGATTGCCTGCACTGAAAATGTAACCAAAAGAATTGCGCCGATTACTGCAAAGAGAAATCTGACTATCCGCATCGAGAAAACCGCCGGGTTTCCAAAAGCCATATACACGGACCGTCGGGCGATGGTGCAGATTCTCAATAATCTGATATCCAATTCCGCCAAGCACAGCCCGATAGGCAGCGAAATTGTCATCAAATGGGTGCAATCCGATGACAAGCAGATCAGCATGAGCGTTGTTGATACGGGATCCGGCATTGCGCCCAGAATTCTGGAAAAAATAGGCGTGCCGTTTCTCCAGGAAGGCTCTTACGCCGTGCCGTCATCGGACAAGGGGGTCGGGCTTGGCATGTATATCTGCAAGAAACTGATTGCCGCGATGGGCGGCAGGATGGAGGTTGAAAGTGAAATTGGCCGGGGCACCTGCGTAACCATGCACTGGCCTGCTGACATCAATATAAAATCAGAGATATAATCTGCAGGTTGCGCCCAGGACTGGTTTGCTTATTCCAGCGTCTCCATCAGCCGGATCATTAAACGGCAGCGCTCAACCAGACTCGAATAATAAATGAATTCATCTTTGGCGTGGGCACCATGGCCGTCGGCGCCGAGCCCGTCCAGGGTCGGGATGCCGAGAGCAGCGGTGAAGTTGCCGTCGGAGCCGCCGCCGGTTTTCAGATCCTGCAGCTCAAAGCCGATTTCGGCAGCGCAGGTCTTGGCGTGCTCGAACAGTTTTGTGATGCCGTCGAACTTGTCATAGGGCGGCCTGTCGATGCCGCCCTGTACCGTGATGCTGCAGCCCTTGTCCACGGGCTCAAGTCCTTCAACGAAGGCCATGACGTTCCGGGCAGCATCCATGTCGGGGATACGGATGTCGACGCTGATGGCACAGTCTTCCGGGATGACATTGGTCAACGTGCCGCCGGATATGATGCCGACCGAGCAGGTCTGGCTTTTCGCGTAATCGGTCAGGGCTTCCAGCTTCAGAATGATGTGCGCCATCTCGCAGATTGCCGAATGCCCGTCCATGTGTCGGGCACCGGCGTGCGCCGGGATGCCCTTGACGTTGATCTGATATTGCAAACGGCCGTTCCTGGCGGTGACGATCTTACCGCCTTCGCGGGCCGGCTCGGTGACCAGCACGTATTTGTTCTTTTGGCCTTCTGCAGCGATCATCGCCTTCGAGGTCGGCGAGCCGATTTCCTCTTCCGGGATATACATGAAGGTCACCGGCAGCGGTGTCTGTTTGCCTTCGCGGATCAGATGGCGCATGGCGTGCTGGGCGATGTAGGCACCGGCCTTCATGTCATAGATGCCGGGGCCAAAGACCTTGTCACCTTCGCGACGGATCGGGTTCTTGGTGTTCTTCATGCCGATCGGATGCACGGTATCGAGATGCGACAACACCAGAATGCCGGGGCCGTCACCGCCCCAA
>JANRAT010000251.1:0-1441 GCA_030727885.1 Rhodospirillales bacterium
CATAGAAAGGGCCGGTAGCCACCATCAGTTGCCGCTGGTCAAATGCAGCCTCATCAACAATGCGAAAAGAGCCAACAATTTTGCTGATGACCTGGCTTTTGAGCCGGTCATGGTCAATGTCTGGACTTCAATAAGCGGCGCCATGATGGCCGGCGAAGAGGCATTTCGTCGAAGTCCCTATAAGTCAAAACGCAAGGTGATCGATATTTCAGGGGATGGTGCGAATAATGATGGGGCACCGGTCCTGCTCGCCCGCGAAAAAGCACTGGCGAGTGGCATGACTATAAACGGTCTGCCGATCGTAAATGATCGGCCAAGCCGATACGGGCGCAGGCAGATTCCCAATCTGGATTATTATTACACCGACTGTGTGATCGGCGGACCGGGGGCATTCATCATCGTAGCCAACGGTTTTGATGATTTTGCCCGCGCGGTGCGTCGAAAACTGATTTTGGAAATTGCCGGGGCAGTTCCATCCAGCAGCGAGCAGGGTAGGATCATCCCGGTTTCCGGATATGCCCGCCCACCCTGTACCATCGGCGAGACATTGCGTAAGGACTGGGACGACTTATAGGCCACCCGGGTTATTCGGCGGCCTCCCTGTAGCTATCCAGAGTCGGGCATGTGCAAACCAGATGGCGGTCGCCCTGCGCGTTATCGATCCTGCCGACGCTTGGCCAGTATTTATCCTCACGTAATCCGGAAACAGGAAAGGCGGCAACTTCCCGCGCATAAGCATGTGTCCACTGATCGGCCATGACGACATCAGCAGTGTGCGGTGCATGTACCAGAGGGTTATCTTCTTGTGACCATTCGCCCGCTTCTATGCGGCTGATCTCTCCTGCGATTGAAATCATTGCATCACAAAAACGGTCAAGTTCTTCCTTGGGCTCGGATTCTGTCGGCTCCATCATCAGGGTATGCATAACCGGCCATGACATGGTCGGGCTATGGAAGCCATAGTCCATCAGACGTTTTGCAATATCGTCGACACTCAGATGTGCCGCATTGAGTAACGGTCGGGTATCGATAATGCATTCATGCGCGACGAGGCCGCCGGGGCCTGTATAAAGCGTTTCGAAGTAGCCATGCAGCCGTTTGGCGACATAGTTGGCATTCAGGATCGCAACCTGTGTCGCCTTGACCAGTCCCTGTCCACCCATCATGGCAATGTACGCCCATGATATCGGCAGGATCGAGGCAGAGCCCCAGGGGGCAGCAGAAACCGCACCCTCGCCGTTCCCGGAACCTGTTTCCAGGACAACAGGATGGCCGGGCAAGAACGGTTTAAGGTGTGCGGATACGGCAATCGGACCGACGCCTGGGCCGCCGCCGCCATGCGGAATGCAGAATGTCTTGTGCAGGTTCATGTGCATGACATCGGGGCCGAATTTCCCGGGCCGGCAGATGCCAACCATCGCCTGCAGGTTGGCGCCATCCA
>JANRAT010000251.1:1451-3499 GCA_030727885.1 Rhodospirillales bacterium
GGCATGTATGATATCGCAAATTTCGCGGATCTGGGTTTCGAACACGCCGTGGGTTGATGGATACGTAACCATCAGAGCGGCAAGATTTTCTGCGTTCGCTTCAGCTTTCTGTTTGAGGTCATCGACATCGACATTGCCATGATCATCGCAGTCAACGACAACGACTTTCATGTTGGCCATGACGGCACTGGCAGGATTGGTACCATGTGCGCTGGATGGAATCAGGCAGACATTGCGATGATCGTCGCCACGATCAAGATGATAGGCGCGAATTGTCAGAAGCCCGGCATATTCACCCTGTGACCCGGCATTGGGCTGCAGGGAAACCGCATTAAATCCGGTGATGTAACAAAGCTTGGCTTCGAGATCGGTTATGAGTTCCCGGTAACCGGCGACTTGATCTGCCGGCTGAAACGGATGAATGCGACCAAAGCCCGACCACGTGATCGGAATCATTTCTGAGGCTGCGTTGAGCTTCATGGTGCACGACCCAAGCGGAATCATGGCCCGATTGAGCGCCAGATCCTTTTCTTCCAAAGATCTCAAATAGCGCATCATCGCAGTTTCGGAATGATGCGTATTGAAAACCGGATGGCTCAGGAAATCGCTTTTACGTATCAGCGTTGCCGGGATGCCGTCGCTGGCACTTTCATCAAGTGCTGTCACGTCCAACCCATGCTTGGCGTTGCCGGAAATAATGGCAAACAGGGCACTGATATCATCGCGGGTTGTTGTTTCGTTGAGTGAAATACCAACGTGATCGGCGTCAATTATTCTCAGATTGTACCCGGCTGCAACGGCGCGCTTGTGTATAGCATCAGCGGTACCGGCCTGTTTGATTGTCAGGGTATCAAACCAGTATTTATTCGTTATCTCGATGCCGAGTTGTTCCAGGCCGCTTGTCAGAATCGAGGTCAGGCGGTGGACCCGTTGGGCAATCCGCTTCAGCCCTTCCGGACCATGATAGACGCAATACATACTGGCGACATTGGCCAGCAGGACCTGTGCCGTACAAATATTCGAAGTCGCTTTTTCGCGGCGGATGTGCTGTTCGCGGGTTTGCAATGCCATACGTAATGCCGGACGGCCCTGTGCATCGACCGAGACGCCGATAATGCGCCCCGGCATGGAACGCTTGTATTCATCTCGGGTTGCCATAAAGGCGGCATGCGGGCCACCAAAGCCCATCGGTACACCAAATCGTTGTGCCGAGCCGACGACAATGTCAGCACCCCATTCCCCGGGGGCTTTGAGCATGACCAACGCCAAGGGATCGCAAGCAACGGTCAGCAAGGCGCCGGCGTCATGAATTTTTTCGGCCAACGCCTGGTAATCGCCAATTTCGCCATCAGCAGACGGATAATGCAGGACAACGCCGAATACTTCTGCAGGGTTCAGGTCCTTGAGCGGATCGCCGGTTACGACAGTGAACCCAAGTGGAATGGCACGGGTTTGCACGACGGCAAGGGTTTGCGGCAGGCAACCGTCGGCGACGAATATCGTATCGCTTTTACTTTTACCGGACCGCTTCATCAGCGTCATCGCCTCGGCGACGGCGGTCGCTTCATCCAGTAACGAGGCATTGGCCATCGGCATGCCGGTCAGATCAATGATCGCCTGCTGAAAATTCAACAACGCTTCAAGGCGGCCTTGCGATATCTCGGCCTGATAGGGCGTATAAGCCGTGTACCAGCCCGGATTTTCGATCAGATTTCGTAGGATGACGCTGGGCGTGAATGTGTCGTGATACCCAAGCCCGATCATGGATTTCATGACCTTATTATTGGCGGCCATGCGAGACAGTTCAGCAAGCACTTCAGCCTCGGTCATTGCCGGCACGTCGAACGGTTCGGCTGTGCGAATACCGGCAGGGACGGCCTTGTCGATCAACTGATCCAGGCTGTCCACGCCAACCACGGCAAGCATATCGCCGATATCCTTGTCGGATGGGCCGATATGGCGATTTACGAACTCATCCTTATGTTCCAGATGATCAAGGCTGAGGCGGCTCATTCGTCCAGATCCTTGAGGTATGCCTTGTACTGGGC
>JANRAT010000252.1 GCA_030727885.1 Rhodospirillales bacterium
CGCGCCTCCTGTTCGGCAGCAGATGCATCGTGCAGCGCCTCATCGGCGGCATCGCGGGCCGAGCGGGCAATCGCCGCCTTCCGAGCCGCAATCTCAAACGCCGTGGTGCGGTCTACCTGCAGAGCATTCTCTAGACCCGGTGCCTGCGTGTGTTCTGCGCCGGTTGTATCTTCAGCAGCCGCAGCAACGGCCCGGCTGGCCGGGTCGGCACCACGCTCGGCACCGAGCAGCGACGACGGCATCGTCGCATGGGCATCAGGCAGCGCCATCACGGCATCGCCGAAATGTTCGGCGGTATCGCGAGGACCGAGACGGATCACATGGCTTGGAGGCGAAAAGAAATCATCGACGACAAGGGTCTCGTACGATTTGTCGAGCACTTCAGATCCGCCCGGATTGCTGACCCGGAGTGCGCCCGTTTCCATGTGCTCGGAGCGCAGATACGACACCGTGGTGCCGCCGTCCTGTTCAACACGTCCGGCCCCCGATGCGCCATCGACGCTGATCGTCGCGGCCGGCGTCTTGATGGTGAAGGCACCATCGGTTTCGGCGATGCCGCCACCGGCAAACGAAAACGTGCCCTGCTGGACGACAAAGGTTGCGTGATGCGCGCCACTGTTCGGATCAAACACCAGATCATCAAACGTCGCACGGGCATGACCACCGACGGAAAATGTCGAGTGATCCGCGAACAGCATGCCGGCGTTGGCATCTTCACCGGTTTCAACCCTGTCGCCGCGGGCCAGCAGCATGCCCGGTTCCGCACCGACGCGCGTGCCGTCGGCGTGCACGATCTCGGCATGCCCCGATACCGTTTCGACCCGGCCGATCGGCGCCGACACAGACGCGGTCATCGGGATCGCCTGCGGACTGCCGCCGGTCAGCGCCGTGACCACGTCAGAGCCGATGTGCGCGCCGGAATCCGTCGCCAGCGGCGGCGGGTGTGTGCCGGAAAAATAATCTCGGACTATAATCCGGGAGCCATCGCCCAACTCAATCAGCAGATCACCGTCAACGCGGGCATAGACCACGTCCGTCAGCAACCCGCCGCCCGGGATGACGACCGGTCCGCTGGTCGGCACGGTGATCACTTCCGGCATGCCTGCAGGCGGTTTGAGCGTCATTTTCTCGATTTCGGGGCGCGTCGCCATACCTGCACTCAATGATTCTGGCTCAAGATGCTGTATCTTAGCTGATCATAAACGCAACAGATAGGGATAATTCAGGGAAACTTCAGGTATTCCCGAGCTGCATGGGGTTAACCCTTCGGTTTGCCGACCATACCACCGAGATCGCGCTTGCCGATCACATGGATGTGCAGATGCGGCACTTCCTGGTGCGCGTCTTCGCCGTTGTTGGAGAGAATCCTATAGCCGGTTGCCGGCAGATCCTTGAGCTTGGCGACGGTGCCGACGGCGCGAATCAGCGCGGCGATTTCCGCATCCGAGGCCTTGGCATGAAAATCGTCGAGATTGACGTAGGCACCCTTCGGAATCACCAGCACATGCACCGGCGCTTTCGGGGCGATGTCGTTGAAGGCGAGGCAGTTTTCGTCTTCGTAAACCTTGTCGCAGGGAATTTCACCACGCAGGATTCTGGCAAAAATATTGTTCGGATCATAGGTCATGTCGTAGGCCATCACATATCCCCTGCTTTTTATTTTTTGCGGCTGTTTTTCTCAATGATGCCGGAGGTGCCTTCACGACGCACCAACTCCGCATAGACGTCCTCGGGCCTGACCCCCATCGCTGACCACATGACCAGAAGGTGATACAGCAGATCAGCGCTTTCAAGGGTCACAGCATCCTTGCCTTCACTGAGCGCGGCGATCACCACTTCGGCAGATTCCTCGCCGATTTTCTTGGCGATCTTTTTCGGACCACCGGCCAGCAGCTTGGCGGTGTATGAACTGTCAGGATCAGCACCACGACGGCTTTCGATGACATCGAACAGTCGTTGCAGAACATCAGCGTTTGAATCGGTGCTCATGACTTGCCCCTCAGGTTTCCCGGATCGCGACACCGCGCGCCAGCATGTGCGCCTTGGCCTCATTGATTGTAAAGGTCCCGAAGTGAAAAATCGAGGCCGCGAGTACGGCTGAGGCATGACCCTCGGTCACACCTTCAACCAGATGATCGAGTGTGCCGACACCGCCCGATGCAATCACCGGGATCGTCAGCGCATCTGAAACGGCACGGGTCAACGGCAGGTTGAATCCCTGCTTGGTGCCGTCCCGGTCCATCGACGTCAAAAGGATTTCACCGGCACCCAGATCCTGCATGCGCTTCGCCCAGTCGACCGCATCAAGACCGGTTTCCTTGCGCCCGCCATGTGTGAAGATTTCAAACTTGTCTGGTCCGGTCGCCTTTGCATCGACCGCAACGACGATACATTGCGTGCCGAATTTCTCGGCCGCTTCGCGCACGAACTCAGGATTGTGTACGGCAGCGGTATTGATCGAAACCTTATCGGCACCGGCCAGCAAAAGTTTGCGGATGTCATCTGTTGTCCTGACGCCACCGCCAACCGTCAGCGGCATGAAGCACTGCTCGGCAGTGCGCGCCACTACATCAAAAATAGTCTCGCGGTTTTCATGACTGGCCGTGATATCCAGAAAGCACAACTCGTCAGCTCCGGCGGCATCATAGAGGCGGGCCTGTTCGACCGGGTCACCGGCATCGACCAGGTCTACGAAATTGACACCTTTGACGACACGGCCCTGATCGACATCAAGGCAGGGAATGATCCGTACCTTGAGCATCAGGCAGCCTCCGCCAGCAAAGCAACAGCAGCACGCGGATCGATGCGCCCGTCATAAACCGCGCGGCCCGATATCACGCCTTCAAGTTTGCCGTGATCAGACGCCATCACGGCCTTGAGATCATCCATTGATGAAACACCGCCCGACAGGATCACCGGGATCGCCACCGCGTCGGCGAGCGCCAGGGTTGCTTCGAGGTTCGGCCCGCCCATCGCACCATCACGTCCGATGTCGGTATAGATCAGAGCGGCGGCCCCGGCGTCTTCGAATTGTTTGGCAAGCTCGGCGGTCTGCAGGGTCGTTGCTTCGGCCCAGCCTTCAACCGCGACGAACCCGTCGCGCGCATCGATGCCGAGTGCGACCTGTCCCGGGAATGCCTTGCAGGCCTCACGCACCAATGCGGGATCACGAACAGCGACGGTGCCGAGAATGACCCGTTTAAGGCCACGTTCGAGCCAGCCTTCAATCGTCTTCATGTCACGGATGCCGCCACCCAGCTGCACCTTGATATCAACAGATGACAGTACCGCCGTGACGGCATCGGCGTTGGCCGGTTTGCCGGCGAAGGCACCATCCAGATCAACCATGTGCAGCCATGTGCAACCGGCATCGGCAAAGGCTTGCGCCTGCGCTGCCGGATTGTCGCTGAAGACGGTCGCCTGATTCATGTCTCCATGCACCAGTCGCACGCACTGTCCCGCATTCAGATCAATCGCTGGAAAGAAAATC
>JANRAT010000253.1:0-3184 GCA_030727885.1 Rhodospirillales bacterium
GGCCTATATTGGCCAACTCTGTGTCAGTCCAGTATTTTTAGAGGTGCCCAAAACTTATACACCATTAAATGCCAGCTATAAAGACAGCATATTTGGATAATACTAAAGCGTATGATCGCATTCGAATGTGACTGAAAAATGGCGATTGTGGGACTTTATCCCAATGCAGCCAGCAGGCCTTCGAACATCGGGCGCCCGTCAGAACCGCCAAGCGCTTCCTCGGCCAGGCGTTCCGGGTGTGGCATCATGCCGAGCACGTTGCGCTTTTCGTTCAAAATGCCGGCGATATCGTCCATAGAACCGTTCGGGTTGGCACCGTTACCGCGCGCACCTTCCGGGGATACATAACGAAAAGCGATACGATCCTGATCATTCAGCGCTTTAAGAGTGTCACCATCGGTGAAGTAATTGCCATCGTGATGGGCGATCGGGATACGGATCACCTGGCCTTTACGGTAGTTGCCGGTAAACACTGAACTGGCGGTTTCGACCGACAGATAGACATCCCTGCAGACGAATTTCAGGTCAGCATTACGCATCAGAACCCCGGGTAGCAGCCCGATTTCGGTCAGTACCTGAAATCCGTTACAGATGCCGATTACGGGTGTGCCTTTGTCGGCGCGAGCCTTGACCTCGCGCATGACCGGTGATTTTGCCGCCATGGCTCCGCAGCGCAGATAGTCACCATAGGAAAATCCACCCGGCACCGCGATCAGATCAACATCTGGCAAGGATGCATCGCCATGCCAGTGCATGATCACTTCGCCGCCGGTGGCATCAGCAAGGGCTACCTGGATATCACGATCACAGTTGGAACCTGGAAAGACAATGACAGCGGATTTCATGGCTCATTTCCCGACTAGAGAATTATTCGATCTCGACCGTGTAATTTTCGATAACTGTATTGGCGAGCAGCTTCTTGCACATTTCCAGGGCCTGGGCCTCGGCTTTGGCGGGATCGGTCTCGCTTAGCTGCAATTCGATGAATTTACCCTGACGGACTTCCTCGACGCCAGCGAAGCCAAGGCCAGCGAGTGCATGCTGCACGGCTTTACCTTGTGGGTCGAGAACGCCATTCTTAAGGGTGATGTGGACTTTGGCTTTCAAAACTAACTCTCCATTACGAATGGGCCGTCGATTCGGCGGAAGATTACCACAGAGGCCGAGAGGCACAGAGGAAGAATTTAAAAACCAGGCATTTTTTTGCCGTTCAGTTTCCAAAATTGGCGAAAAGCCGGTGCTCTGTGTCTCGGGGCTTCAACTCAATTATTGCATCGCCAACGGGCCAGGCATGTCGCTGGGTCCAGATTCGGGCAGAATACCAAGCCGTCTGGCGACTTCCTGATAGCCTTCTTCGACATTGCCAAGCTCCCGGTCGAAGCGGTCGCGGTCCAGTTTCTCGCCGGATTTAAGATCCCAAAGGCGGCAATTGTCGGGGCTAAGCTCGTCGGCCAGAATCAGCCGGACGTGCTCTTCTTCCCAAAGGCGGCCGAATTCGACCCGGAAATCCACCAGCCTGAGACCGATGCCGAAAAATAGCCCGGTCAGAAAATCGTTGATACGCAGCGCCATCGCCATCATCTCGTCAAGATCCGGCGGTGCTGCCCAGCCGAACGCTGTGATATGTTCTTCCGAAACCATTGGATCCTTGAGCTCGTCGGACTTGTAATAATACTCGACGATCGAACGCGGTAGCGGAGTCCCCTCAACCAGGCCGAATCGCTCGGCAAAGGTACCGGCGGCAACGTTGCGGACAGCCAGTATGATCGGGATTATTTCGACCTCGCGGACCAGTTGTTCGCGCATGTTTAGGCGGCGGACAAAATGCGTCGGTACGCCGATCTCGGAAAGGCGCATCATCAGATATTCGGAAATACGGTTATTCAGGACACCTTTGCCGGTTATGATACCGCGCCTGCCATCACCGGCGGAGAGGGCGTCGTCCTTGAAATATTGGACCAGGGTTCCGGGTTCGGGCCCCTCGAAAAGGACTTTGCCCTTGCCTTCATAGACTTGTCTGCGTCTTGCCATTTCTTGCGTCCCGTAACGCGTTACAGGCTCTGCCTTGAGAACCCGCTTCAAGTGAAGCCGCTCTAGCGGGTCGTATATCAGGCTGCTTCGTGTAAAACAACGTACGTGCGTGAAAACCCTATTACGCGTAGGGTTGACGGGGCTAATTGAAAGCGCCATATCACCAATCATACGGTTACAGGAGTGTTGCGCCCATGGCGATGGCTGCCAGTGAAATAGAAAAATTGATCAAAGACGCGATTCCAGGTGCCCAGGTGACGATCAATGATCTGGCCGGTGATGGTGATCATTACGCGGCGCATGTGATCGCTACCGCTTTTATCGGCAAATCCCGGGTTCAGCAGCATCAGATGGTCTATCAGGCCCTTCAGGGACGCATGGGCAACGAACTGCATGCTTTGGCGCTGCAGACTTCGGCCCCGGAATAAACCAGGGCAAAAAACGATTTCATAATTGCACACAAGCAGAGTCCGGTATTGGGCTCACGCACAGTAAGGATGATAAAATGAGCGAAAATCCAACTTTTACGCAGATCCAGGGCGAAATCGATAGCAGTGATGTGGTGCTTTTCATGAAAGGCTCACCGGTCCAGCCGCAGTGCGGTTTTTCTGCCGCTGTAGCGCAGGCGCTGACCATGATGGGTGTCAAATTCAAGGGCGTAAATGTCCTTGAAAACATGGAAATCCGTCAGGGCATCAAGGATTTTTCGAGCTGGCCCACTATTCCACAGCTTTATGTCAAAGGCGAGTTTGTCGGGGGTTGCGATATCGTCCGGGAAATGTATGAGTCGGGCGAACTTAAAAAGCTCCTCGATGAGAAGGGTGTACAATACGCCTCCTAAATCCCGGTTTCCCAGGGAACGAATACGGGGAGTTTTTAGAGTAAGGGTCGTGCTTTGCTCGGCCCTTTTCTCTTTTCTGGCCGCCTCAATTTAGCCCCTATTTTGATTTAGGGTGCCCAATGAAATTCTATTTGACGCGTGCGATAAAGCATTCGTCGCTTGGCACAAGGATGCTCAAACGTGCCTTTCAACAATTCCCGGATTTCAGAGAAATCATCACACCATTTACAGGTCCGTCGCTGGGCAGAGCTGGCAAAAGCACACGCACAGCCGGATACAAGGCGCAGCGTAATTCAATTAATAACCACCGTG
>JANRAT010000253.1:3194-3484 GCA_030727885.1 Rhodospirillales bacterium
ATGCTTATTGGGTAACCCTGATATTGTCGGTACCGGCGGCGGCATTTCTGGTTCGGCTGTTCATCATTCAGCACGACTGCGGACATCGGTCATTCTTTCACTCCCGCGGCCTAAACGACAAACTGGGGGCATTGATCGGGATTATTACCCTGACGCCTCACGCTTACTGGCGACAGGAACACAATTCACACCACGCGACCTGCGGTAACTTGGCGAAACGCGGAATTGTTGACGTCAACGTGTTGACGGTAGATTAATACTTAACTCTGCAAAAATGTAAACGACTGGCC
>JANRAT010000254.1 GCA_030727885.1 Rhodospirillales bacterium
GACATGATCATGCTTCCACCGCCCGACCCTTGAGGGCAAACATGCCGCGGGGTTTCTTCTGAATGAACAGGATGATGAATACCAGCACGACGATCTTGCCGAGCACGGCACCGGCGAAGGGCTCAAGGAACTTGTTGGCGACCCCGAGCGTCATGGCGCCGACCAGCGTTCCCCAAAGGTTGCCAACACCGCCGAACACAACAACCATGAAACTGTCGATGATATAGGACTGTCCGAGGTTCGGGCTGACGTTGTCGATCTGGCTGAGTGCCACCCCGGCAATCCCGGCAATCCCTGAGCCAAGACCGAAAGTCAGGGCGTCGACCCAGTCTGTCCTGATGCCCATGGCACCGGCCATGCGGCGGTTCTGTGTTACCGCGCGCATCTGCAGGCCGTATGGCGTTTTCTTCATCAACAGCATCAGCGCGAACAGCACGACCATCGAAAATATCAGGATATAGAGACGATTGTAGGTGATTGTCATCTGCCCGATTTCGAAGGCGCCGGACATGAAAAGCGGGTTGCCGACTTCCTGGTTGGTCGGGCCGAAGATCGAGCGGATCGTCTGCTGCAGGGCAAGGGAAATGCCCCATGTTGCCAGCAGGGTTTCGAGCGGACGGCCATAAAGGAATCGAATGATGCCCCGCTCGATCGCAATGCCGACGGCACCGGCGACGAGGAAGGCGAGCGGAATGGAAATCAGCAGCGAGATTTCAAAAAGCTGCGGATACGAGCTACGGATGACGTCCTGAACGACAAATGTCGTATAGGCACCAAGCATGACCATCTCGCCATGCGCCATGTTGATGACGCCCATCACGCCAAACGTGATGGCGAGGCCGATGGCTGCCAGCAGCAGAACGGATCCAAGCGACAGGCCGTACCAGACATTCTGGGCCGTCGCCCAAGCGGCGAGACCGCTTTCGATGTGCTTCGCTGCGGCTTCTGCCGAGGTTTTGAGTTTGCCTTCAGCCGTTGCGGCAAAGGCCATCAGAATGGAGCGGGCATCGCGACCGGAACGTTCCTTGAGAACGTTAATGGCATCAAGCTTGGCGGCTTCGTCGAGTGTGCTCGATAGCACGGCGGTTGCGCGGGCTTCGATCATGACTTTCTTGACGCCGGCGTCGGTTTCGATGGCAATCGCCGTGTCCAGCAGGGGAATGGCGTCCGGGTCCTTGCCCTTGAAGACGTCTTCGGCCGCTGCCATTCGGTCTGCCTTGTTTTTGGAGCGAAGCTGCAGGCCACCAAGCGCGTCACGAACGGCGCGGCGGAGCCGGTTGTTTACCTTGATTTTTTCAAAAGAGCCGGCGGGCTCTTCGCCCAGCGTTGCCTGGGTGATCGGGTCGATCAGAATATAATTGCTGCCGGCTTCTTTGGTGATGACGACCTTGTTGCTGGGCTGGTGCAAGAAAAGCGTCCCGTTGCCGAGCGCCGACAAGGCCGGAATAACCCGGGTGTCACCCGTTTCGGCCAGGCCGGAGATGATTTTCTCCCGGTCGTTGAATCCGCCCTGGGCCAGTTTGTCGATCATGGCCGCCAGATCGTCGGCTTTGACGGATGCGGGAAGGGCAATCAGAAATGCAGAAATGAGAATGAGAAAAATCGAAGAAAAGGTTTTGAATTTTTTTGTCATTGAGGCGGGTCCAGCATCCATAATGAGGTGAGGATCGACAGAGTCCGGGGACGGCACGCCGTGCCGCCCCCAAACGATACTCTGCTCAGCTACCGCCGCACTTGCCGGTCTTGGTGTTGAAGTTGCCGCACGACATTGGCTTGCGCCAGTCGCTGATCAGGTCTTTCGACCCCGGCAGGAAGTCGGACCATGCATCGCCTGGTACCAGACCTTTGGTTGCGTAAACGGTTTCGAACTGGCCATCAGCCTGAATTTCACCGATCAGCACCGGTTTGGTGATGTGGTGGTTTGGCATCATGGCGGAATAGCCACCGGTCAGGTTCGGAACGGAAACACCGACGAGGGAGTCGATAACGGCATCCGCTTTGGTGGTACCGGCAGCTTCGACCGCCTTAATCCACATGTTGAAGCCGATGTAATGTGCTTCCATCGGATCGTTGGACACGCGCTTCGGATTCTTGGTGAAGGCTTTCCACTGTTTGATGAAGGCCGCGTTTTCAGGGCTCTTGTCGGACATGAAGTAGTTCCATGCCGCCAGATGACCAACCAGCGGTTTGGTATCAAGACCGGCGAGTTCTTCTTCACCGACCGAGAATGCTACGACAGGAATGTCCTGGGCTTTGATGCCCTGGTTGCCGAGTTCTTTGTAGAACGGCACGTTGGCGTCACCGTTGATGGTCGAGACCACAGCGGTTTTCTTGCCGGCTGAACCGAATTTCTTAATGTCGGAAACGATCGTCTGCCAATCGGAGTGACCGAACGGCGTGTAGTTGATCATGATGTCAGTCGCGGCGACACCTTTGGCCTTGAGGTAAGCTTCAAGGATCTTGTTGGTGGTACGCGGATAAACATAGTCGGTACCGGCCAGAACCCAACGCTTCACGCCTTCGTTGATCAGATAATCAACGGCAGGAATGGCTTGCTGGTTAGGCGCAGCGCCGGTGTAGAAAACGTTCTTCTGGCTTTCTTCACCTTCATACTGAACCGGATAGAACAGAACACTGTTCAGTTCTTCGAAAACCGGCAGAACCGATTTGCGTGAAACCGACGTCCAGCAGCCGAATACAACATCGACCTTGTTGACGGAAATCAGTTCGCGGGCTTTCTCTGCGAACAGCGGCCAGTTGGAAGCCGGGTCAACAACAACGGCCTCAAGCTTCTTGCCGAGAACGCCGCCTTTCTTGTTCTGCTCTTCGATGAGCATCAGCATGACGTCTTTGAGTGTCGTTTCGCTGATCGCCATGGTGCCTGAAAGCGAGTGAAGAATACCGACTTTAATGGTGTCGGCAGCCGAAGCGACGGAACTGACCGCCATCGTTGCGGCCAGCACGCCGGCTGTAACCAAGGATTTATATGTCATTCGCATTAAGTATCTCCCCTAAGGATGTTGCTGCACTGCGATAGGGGATTACAAGTTCCGGGCCAGAATCGAAGCTGGCTGTGTACGGGTGGGGATTAAATGCTTCAAGATACTGAAAAATAACATGAAATTGTTATTTTATAAGGTGAAATGAAGTCCGTTTCCAGAAATCGTTTATATTGAAACCGACTCAAATATGACCTAAAAGTAATCATAATAGAGATAATGATTAATTATTAATCAATTCTGATTTTTAGCCAAATATGCCCGCGCGTGCTATCTTTCAGACGGTGGGATAACCCCTGCCCGGGGTTGTTGCTGCGAAATGCAATGCAACGTGCCCAAACCCCAAATCAAATGGTAGCAATCGATCCCAATGATTTCGCGGTCCGGAAAGCATCCCGCAATGATATCCCGGGCCGCCTTGTCGCGTTTCGGCTGACGAAACTGCGGCACCAGGACCGCTCCGTTGATGATCAGGAAATTC
>JANRAT010000255.1 GCA_030727885.1 Rhodospirillales bacterium
CTTCGAGAACCGCACGACGCGACACAACGATGTTGTTGCGCGCCTGATCCATTTTTAGGATCTGGAACGGCTGCGGGTTGCCCATCAGCGGGAAAATATCTCGGACCGGGCGGATGTCGACCTGGCTGCCTGGCAGGAATGCCACAGCGCCGGAAAGATCGACGATGAAACCGCCTTTGACGCGGCCGAAAATAACGCCGTTGACGCGTTCGGCCTTGGCAAATGCTTTTTCCAGTTCGGCCCATGCTTCTTCGCGGCGGGCTTTTTCACGGCTGAGGCGAATAACGCCATCACGGTCTTCGTAACGTTCGACGAACACGTCGACTTCGTCACCCGCCTTGATGGTCAGTTCACGGCCAGGAATACCAAATTCCTTAACCGGTACGCGGCCTTCTGATTTGAGGCCCACGTCAACCACGACGGAATCTCCGTCGATGGCAATAACGGTGCCTTTAAGGACGCGGCCTTCAAAGCCTTCGTCTTCTAAACCAAGCTGTTCATCCAGCATGGCGGCAAAATCTTCAGTCATTTTGGGAGCCTCTGATGAGGCAGTCGAGCTAGCCATTATATATAAATCCTTCTTTTCATTTCTTTCCGGCCAACCGGTTGGTTCCGGCGGTCTTCAATAAATCACTTGCCCATCAGACAAGGATGTCTGCTGGGCGGTTAAGGTGCCGTCCTTTGCGGACGGTTCTGGTCTCTTGGGAAATGTTTATGGCCGTTTGGCGGCGACGATACTGCGGGCCTGTTCGAACACCTGATCGGCATCCAGCCCGGAAGTATCGATGACCGTCGCATCATCGGCCGGTTTCAGGGGAGCCACGGCACGGGTCGAATCCCGTTCGTCGCGCTCCCTCATCTCCGCTAAAACGCGCGCGTATATAACGTTCTCGCCCGCTTCACGCAACTCTTTAAAGCGTCTTTCGGCACGGACCTCGGATGAGGCGGTGATGAAAAACTTCACTTCGGCTTCCGGACAGACCACCGTGCCGACGTCGCGACCGTCCAGAACCGCGCCGGCCTTGCCACCGGGCGGCTCGGCCGCAAAGTCGCGCTGGAAGCGCAATAAGGCGGCCCGGACGTCCGGGATAACCGACACTTTTGACGCCACCTGACCGACGATTTCGGTCCGCAGCCCCTCAACCGTGAGATCTTCCGGGTGCAACGTCAGCGCCACAACCGTGCAGGCCTGTGCATCATCTGGATCGATTGCCTTGTCGAGCACCTTCTTGGCCGTCGCGCGGTACAGCGAGCCGGTATCGAGATAGGCAAAGTCAAAAGCGGCGGCAATGTTTCGAGCTAACGTCCCCTTGCCTGCTGCAGCCGGACCGTCGATGGCGATGATCATGCCTGTTCCTCCCTGATATCGGCGCCGATTGCGTTCATCAAATCGGCAAATCCGGGGAAGCTTGTCGCAATCGCAGCCGCGTCGTCAATGGCTACCGGTTTTTCGGCGGCATTTCCCAGCACCAGAAAACTCATCGCAATACGATGATCAAGGTCAACGTCGATCATGCAGCCGCCCTTTGGCGCCCGATCGGCGCCGTCGACTTCCATCCAGTCATCGCCCGAGCGGACCGTCACACCGCAGGCCGTCAAACCCTTGACCATCGCAGCCAGACGATCGGATTCCTTGACCCTGAGCTCCGCCAGACCGGTCATCCTGGTCGTTCCACCGGCAAAGGCAGCAGCCACCGACAAAACCGGATACTCATCAATCATCGACGGCGCACGGGACGCCGGGACATCAATCCCCTTGAGGCGGCTGGTTCTGACCCGGATATCACCGACCGGCTCGCCGCCTTCGGTCCGCATGTTCTCAACCACCAGATCAGCCCCCATGTCCTTGAGGGTATCGATCAGGCCGGCGCGCAGCGGATTAAGGCCGACGGCACTGATCGTCACGTCACTGCCGGGCGTGATCAGCGCGGCGACGATCGGGAATGCGGCCGAGGAAATGTCGGCCGGCACGATAATGTCGGTTGCCGTCAGTTCCGGTTGACCGCTGAGGCGGATCAGGACGCCGCCACCGGGGTTCGGCTCGGTGACGATCTCGGCGCCGAAATGGCGCAGCATGTTTTCGGTGTGATCGCGGGTTGCTTCCTTTTCGATCACCGAGGTTTCACCCGGCGTGTTGAGACCCGCCAGTAAAACGGCAGATTTGACCTGTGCCGACGGGACCGTCATTTCCGCGCGGATCGGCACGGGATTGACCGCCCCCTTGACGGTGATCGGCAACAAACCACCCTCGCGGGCCGTGAAAACAGTGCCGAAGCGGCGGAGCGGTGTCATCACACGTTCCATCGGACGGCGCGACAAGGATGCATCGCCGGTAAAGGTGCAGGTGATCGGGTGCGTCGCCACCAGGCCCATCAGCAGCCGCACCCCGGTGCCGGCATTGCCCATGTCGATCACCGATGACGGCTCAACCAGTCCGCCGACGCCGCGGCCAGAGACGGTCCAGCTGCCGTCATCCAGGCGATTGACGTCGGCACCAAGGGCGCGCATGGCAGCGGCGGTCGCCAGCACATCCTCACCTTCCAGCAGGCCCTCGATCCGGGTCACCCCGACCGCCAGCGCTGCCAGCATCAGTGAACGATGCGAGACCGATTTATCACCGGGGACGCGAACGGTCCCGTTAAGTCCGGAAACAGGGTAGGCACTAAGCGCGGGCACGGCTGATATCCTCTGGATAATGAACGGTTTGCAGGGGTGTCATACACCGCCGGGAGGCGTCTTACCAAGCATTGATTCGACCCCCAGGACGAATCCTGCGCCGTCCGATGATTTTAGACTTTGACAGGCGTCAAGGATCATGGCAAATGCGCGGTTAATGTGACCTTTTTGATCCTCAGGAGTTAAGCCGTGGTGAAACCAGAATTGGGAAAAAAGCAGTCGTGCCCGAGTTGTGGTGCGCGCTTTTATGATTTGAACAAAGATCCCGCGATCTGCCCCAAATGCGAAACCAAGGTCGAGGCGCAACCGGTTCTCAAACCACGGCGTCAGGCAGCTGAGCCGCCGAAGCCAAAGAAAGTGATTCCGGTCGTCGACGAGCTTGACGATGACGAAGATGACGATCTTCTGGCCGATGATGACGAAATTGACCTTGTTGACGACGACGACGAGGATCTGATCGAAGACACTTCCGATCTCGAAGAAGAAGATGATGTCGCCGAAGTGAAAGAGCACATCGAACTTGATGACGACGAGGTCAACTGAACCCGATCAGCTTAGTCAGGGGCAATCCTGAAGCTGCGACTTTGAAGCCGTTAAAACCGGTATAACCATCGGTTCATCATTTTTCGCTTGATAGGCAGGAACACCGTTCGTATGTTCCGGCGCGTTCGCCAGAGAGTCGGCACCCAGATCGGCTCAAACTTTCGGCGAACCCTGTGGGGCCATAGCTCAGTTGGGAGAGCGCTACAATGGCATTGTAGAGGTCGTCGGTTCGATTCCGTCT
>JANRAT010000256.1 GCA_030727885.1 Rhodospirillales bacterium
GTGGAAAGCTGGATTGACGGCGAAATGGTCGGCGGGCTGTACGGGGTTGCGCTGGGTGGCGTGTTCTTTGGCGAAAGCATGTTCTCACGGGCCACAGATGCCTCAAAGGTGGCGCTGATCCACCTGGTTGCTCGGCTCCGGATCGGTCGCTTCAAGCTGCTCGATACGCAATTTGTCACTGATCATCTGAAAAACTTCGGCGCCATAGAGATTCCGGCCCGCGACTTCCTGAAAAGACTGGAAGCCGCCCTTGCCGTTCATTGCCTGTTTCCGGCCGGCATTGATGATGAAACCCTGCATGCCGAATTTGAACGGATGTTCCAGCCCCATTGAAGTTCAGGGTTTAGACCGGCTTGAGTGGGCGAACGATCTTAGTTGCCGGTACCAATGCGCTCTTTGCAGTCCAGCAGCCAGACGTCATAGACCGGATGCTCTAGCGCGTTGAGCGCCGGGCTTGAGGCAAACATCCAGCCGGCAAAGATCAATATCGGCTGCTCGCCCGGGCGCTGTTCGGCGATTTCAAGGAATGCCGTGCTTTCGGGGGTTTCTTCCGGTGGTCGCTTGTCGCAATGATCGACGCGAATAAGCAGTGTTCCGAAGTTAACGGTCGTGCCGACGGTCACGTCGATGGTCGAGACACGCGCCGTAACCTTATCAAGGGTCTGCAACACGGCGACGGCATGCGGTTCGGCATGCGCAGGCGCAATAGCCCATAACAGGCAGGCAATAAAAGCGATACGTCCGGAGCGGAACATGATCATCGGCCGTCCTGGGTCAAACCCAAGGATCAGCTCCCTCCTGTTGCCAGGAAGATGATTTCACCGACCTGATCTTCAAGGGACTTGAAATCCTTTGTGCGGGTGATTTTTCCCTCGCTGGGAAGGAACTCCTTGGCGCCGCCCGGTTTGATGGAGATGAATTTGCCGCCGACAATCCCCGAACTGCCGATCGAAGCGACACTGTCCTGTGGGATTTTCACATCGTCGCGGATCGACATCGAGACAACGGCATCAAAGGTTTTCTGATCGAGAATCAGTTCATTGACGGTACCGACCTTGATACCGTTGATGCGGACATCGCTGCCCGGCGTCAGACCGCCAACCTTCAGGAATGCTGCTGAAACGTTATAGCCTTTGACCGTGCTGACCTGTGCCGTGTTCATGGCAAAAACAAGAAAGAAAATGGCTGCAACCAGCACGACGGCACCAAGAATCGATTCCACCGCATTACTTTTCATTGGTACTCTCCCGGCACGGCGTCATGCGTAAAGTCATTGTTTTACCTGCTTGGCGCGGTTCGCCTTGCCTTCTGAAATAATCAGATCCAGCAATTCGGAAACCACCACGGCATCTTGAGTCAAGGTGATGGTGCTGCCGTTTTTAAGCGGCTTTTCTTCTGCGCCGGGCTCTATAACGATATATTTCGATCCGAACAGGCCATCGGTATGGATCGCCGCGGAACTGTCGCTCGGGATGACGTATTTATCGTTGACCCAAAATGAGACGACGGCGCGGTAATTCTCGTTCAGCCACATCTTGTCGACAGAACCGATCTTGACCCCGGACAGATACACAGGGTCACCGTCAACCAGGCCATCTATCCGGTTAAAGCTGGCAGAAACACGGATACCGGATGCGGCTTCGGCGTTATCATTCTGCCCGCTGTAGACAAAGATCATGACGCCCAGGAAAACCGTAAAGACGACTGCGCCAACGGATATTTCCTTAACTTCGGTCTTCATTCCGGAGACCAAGCCTCATAATCACCGGTTGCGCGTGCCCGTTGACCACCTTGAAAATCATGCCCCTTGGGGCGATAGGCATTCACCGTGCCGGTCATGTTGGCAATGTGCGGCTTCTGCCATGATTTTGATTTTGCCGCTTCGTCAGTCAACGGTTCCTTGGTCATGTGATGCAGCCATGCATGCCATTCAGAAGGCACCTTTGACGCTTCGGGTTCACCTTTGAACAGGACCCAGCGGCGTCTGCGGTCATGCAGTTTGGCGCCGTTCCGGGCTTCATAGTAGCGGTTGCCGAATTCGTCGGCACCAACCTGCGAGCCGTTCAACCACGTGTAAATCAAAGTGCCGATTGTTGCCATGCGTCTAAACCCGTCTTTCTATGCTTAGGGGCCGGCAAAGCGTTGCCAGCCAGCAACCCGCAATATCGCATTTAGCCTTTGGCCCGGCAAGTGCACTGACTAACACCCCGCTCACCCTTATCGCTCGCAGCCATGCGCATCCAGCGCTGGCTGAGCAAGCAACGAATCGTTGTCAAAAATAAGGCATGAGATAATTTTCATAAAAATTGCAGATTTCGACCATTAACAATGTTTCGAAATGATGACAGCCAGTTTTGCGCCGATTGACGCTTTTAAGGTAAACAATGCAGCGACTGGCCCTTGGTTTGTTACATAAAATAATGAACTTCCGCACATCCCCGGAAATCCGGGAGCCTTAAAAAAGTCAACCTAAATATTGCGTTTTTTTGACGCTTTAGACGCGAAATATAGTTGAACCCAAAAACCACCTATGTCTAGATGTCGTTCGTTGCACTTGGGCAGACGCGATATCTTGTGTTCACACACACAACAGTTCGAGCTGCGGAAAACCGCGCCATAGGGCAACCGGGGGGCCGTTAAGGTCCATTCATTTTTTGAGTTGGCAACCCTTGTCATCACTTTGGGGGAACTATGCGTATTTCGCGACATTACACAATTGAAGGCAAATCGCCTTACGACATTCTTGAATTCCGTACAACGGCGAGCGAGATCCGCAACCCGGATGGTTCCATCGTCTTCCGCCTTGATGAACTTGAAGTGCCAAGTCGCTTCTCGCAGGTCGCCAGTGATGTGCTGGCCCAGAAGTATTTCCGCAAGGCCGGGATCCCCGCGATCCTGAAGCCATTCGAGGAAAGCTCGGTCCCGTCATGGTTGTGGCGCAAGGTGCCTGACGAAAAGGCCCTCTCCAAGCTTCCCGAAGAACAGCGTTCCGTCGGTGAAACCAGCGCCAAGCAGGTTTTCGACCGTTTGGCCGGCACCTGGACGTACTGGGGCTGGAAAGGCGGCTACTTCGACAGCGAAGAAGATGCCCACATCTATTACGACGAAATGCGCTTCATGCTCGCCAACCAGTCCGGCGCGCCGAATTCCCCGCAGTGGTTCAACACCGGTCTGCATTGGGCGTACGGCATCGACGGTCCGGCACAGGGCCATTCCTATGTGGATTTCGAAACCGGCAAGCTGGTTCAGTCCCAGTCGGCCTACGAACACCCGCAGCCGCATGCCTGTTTCATTCAGTCGGTCAGCGATGATCTGGTGAATGAAGGTGGCATTATGGACCTGTGGGTTCGTGAAGCCCGTCTGTTCAAATACGGTTCCGGTACCGGCTCAAACTTCTCGGCGATCCGCGGCGATGGTGAGCCATTGTCCGGCGGCGGCAAG
>JANRAT010000257.1 GCA_030727885.1 Rhodospirillales bacterium
CTGCTGAAAGGGTCCGATTAAATATCGCGCGCCGCGTTGATCAGCCATGCGTGCGGATCGTCAGGCAGATTGTCTTCGGCCATCACGGCCATGGCGAGTGGCATCAAAGCGCCGCTATGGGTAAGGGTCAGGCATGCAACGGCTTCTTTGACCCCATATGACTGTGAATACTCGGCTTCGCCGATACCACCCTGCCAATGATCAGCATCGGCAATCATGAGGATAAATCGGCGGCTGTCTTTAGTGATCAGCCACTTGCCGGGTGCGGATAGTTCTATGCGGCATCCCGGCGCGAAAGTAAGGGGGATGCGGACATCATGATCGCCGTCGCCTTCAAAGCTGTCGGTAATGATCAGGCGTCCCTTGGCTTTATCCAGCATGTACCCGCGAACCGGCGTTACAGGACTGGGCAACCGCTGGTAGCCGCTGTGCGATGCGATCAGGCAGTCGGCTTCGTTGGTGCTGTTCCAGTGGCGGATTTCGGGAATCGCGTCATTGCTCAGATGCCACAGGTGTTTGGGGTTTAAGCGGTTGATCTCTTCACCGTCGATTGCGGGTGTGTTGTGCGCTGCTGTGGCACGAAAGCGGTTTCGGGCCTGCCAATCGGCCGTATAGACATAAGCACCTGCATCAATGATCAACGGTGTGCCGTTCAGGCAGGCAATAAAGGATAGACAATCATTATGGCCGTGACCACCGCGCCCAGCCATACCGACCGGACCGGCATCAACGAAAACATAATGTTCGTCAGAGCGCAGGACATAAACACCGGCAACATCAAACGCCATGGATTGCGGGGCCGGGAGGGGCTGTTGCTGTTTGCTGCCGACGCCGAGCCACCAAAGCGTCTCATCGAACTGTGGTGCCGACACGGGATGATCCATCGTCAGCAGGGTTTCAACCAGGTAGCGGTGATCATTGATCGGCTGCGTGCCGAGCGGCAGGGTACGGCCGTCATCTGCATCGCCCCAGATCGGGATTTCTCCATCCGGCATGGTTGCCTGCAGTGTAAATGAGCTCATCCGTAAAAGCTGGGACAGATAATCCGCATCAACGCTCAGCCCAACATTCCGCCTTGCCAGGGCCGGCAATAAAAACAATTCCGCAACCAGCCGGTGATAGGGCAGGGAAGCTTCGAAGTTGACGCCATCCGTCGGCACCTGCTTTGGAAATTCTTCCTGCAAAATGCGCCATGAACGCTCAACCCAGCGACGTGAAATACCGCGCCCGCCAAGCGCAATGCCGATGATTGTCATGCCGGCCAGATCGGTCGTCAGATGGTTGCCGTTGACGTCGGCGTATTCAAGATTGGTGTCGACGAATTTGCCATGCAGGATCAGCGATTTGACCAGACGTTCGAGATAATCGATGTCATTCCAGGCTGCACTTTCCTTGCAGGCATGGAACAGCCAGATCATGGAAATCGCCCGCAGGGCGACGTCCATGGCGCAAATCCAGTTGGGACCACGGCACACCGGATTGGAGATCATCCAGTCTTCGATGATTTCCCGGGCGAATGCCGCTTTTGCTTCATCGCCGTCCAGCACATAGGCCTGACCGACCGGCAGCAGCCATTGCAGCCTCGATAGTTCCCAGGGCACTTTTATGTCGGAGGGTTTGCCGAGACCGTTGACCGGCAGCCGCAGCGACGGATGCATGGACCAGCGTATGTTCGATTTGAAATCCAGTGTCCAGTCGACAGGATTGGTCAGTGTTACCGGACCGGATCCCAGCATATCGATTTCGCGGCGCATGACGGTTTTGGCGCGGTTCTGGATGGTACTTCTGGAGTCTGCGCTGAGCGCGTTGCGCAGGGATGCCGTATCGCTCAACCCCGGAAACGGGTTGGCGGATCGCATGGTCGCAATGACGGCTTCGAAATTGCTGTGATCAAGCGCTGCCGCCATGGATGATTTGCCGAGCCAGCGCTGCCAGCCGGGTAATGTCTTGGTGGCGCGGCGGGCTTTCAGTTTGCGCAGCATCCATCGGCCAATGGCTTGCGGCGAGGCCTGCAATCCACGCCGCATGTAATAGATCAGCGCGTTCATGTCATTGCCTATGCCGCTGTCCGCTGATCAATCCAGTGATCATGCCAGGCGGCGAGGTTGAGCAGCACCCAGAGATGCAGGGCGT
This sequence comes from Rhodospirillales bacterium, assembly GCA_030727885.1. Taxonomy (GTDB): domain Bacteria; phylum Pseudomonadota; class Alphaproteobacteria; order Rhodospirillales; family Casp-alpha2; genus UBA4479. The sequence continues at coordinate 2,134 of JANRAT010000257.1, forward strand.
TATCCTGCCGACCGGAACGATGGTCTTCGAAGGCCTTGCGGATTGCCGTCGCATTCAGGGGGCCGTTTTTGGCGAGTGGCGAATTCAGGATGATGCCCTCGGCCTCAATGCCGAAATCTTCACGCAGCCATTCGGCGGCCGGAGCGGCGAAGCCCATTTTCTTGCGGTCGATGATTTCGTCGGGGATCACGCCCCGCAGCGCATATTTCAGCAGGTCTTTGGTTTTGTAGCCGTCGACTTTCAATGCGCGCGGGATATCCATCGTCAGATCGACCAGTGCGTGATCAAGGAACGGCACCCGTGCTTCAAGTGACGTCGACATGGTGATCTTGTCGACACGCATCAAAAGCAGTTCCGGCAATCTGAGCCGGAATTCGGCATGAATCATTTTTGCCAGCACATCGGCGTTGGCACCGCTGTCATTCACAGCGCGGGCAAAGGCATCAATGATGTCACCGCTGTCGGATGAACCGGCACCGGCAAGATCAAGCCCTGCAACACCGACATCGATATCCGCCGGGTCCGGCGATATGGCGGAAGCATTCAGGTATTTCTCGACATGGATTGCCCAGAACGCGTTCGAGCCACCGTAAAACAGCTCATGGCCCAGATTGACGCGGCGGCTGACCTCATAGGCCTGCTCGAACAGCGAGCGACGGCCCGGCATGGCGCGGGCCATAGCACCCAGCAACGGCGATGCCGCACCGAGCATGTATTTGAGCGCACCCGAGCCCATGCGGTCATGAAGTTTCAGGTATTTCATGTAGCTGTCGTAGCCGGCGAACTGCTCGTCCGATCCTTCGCCCACTTGCACAACGGTGACGCCGGAATCCCTGGCCAGCTTGGAGACAAAGTACAGCGGCACACAGACCCAGTCTGAAAGCGGCTCATCCTGCGAGATGATCAGATTATCCAGATACCCGCGCATGTCGGCACCGTTGACGCGTATTTCATGATGATCGGTGTTGAAATGACGGGCGACTTTTTCTGCGTAATCCAACTCGTTCAGATGCGTGTGATCAGAAAAACCAACGGTGAACGTCTTGACGGTCTGAGACGAAATACGGCTCATCAGTGCCACGTTGGCAGATGAATCAATGCCGCCGGAAAGGAAGACACCGAACGGCACGTCCGACATCATGCGCCGATCGATGGCGACTTCGAGACGACGGAGAATTTCTTTTGAATAGAAATCCCGTGCCGCGGCCGGCGACAATCCGGCGACTTCGTCCGCGACACCTGATTTTCCGGGGAGCGCATCCCAGTAGCGCCGTGCGCGGGCACTGCCATCGGCTTCGAC
>JANRAT010000258.1:0-2521 GCA_030727885.1 Rhodospirillales bacterium
TAGCTTCTTTCAGACCAAGACCGGTGATCGTGCGAACTTCTTTGATCACGTTGATTTTCTTTTCGCCGGCAACCGTGAGGATGACGTCGAATTCGTCTTTTTCTTCAACAGCGGCAACATCACCACCGCCAGCAGCAGGAGCGGCAGCAGCAACCGGAGCTGCAGCGGAAACGCCCCATTTTTCTTCAAGAATCTTCGAAAGCTCAGCGGCTTCCAGAACCGTCAGGTTCGACAGTTCTTCAGCAATCTTTGCAAGATCAGCCATTTTTTAGGTCTCCTAAGGCTTGAACAATTGACAATCGTTTACGGCGTCACGCCGCTTCACTTTGTTGGCTACGCGCACCAAGTACCCGTGCGATCTGACCTGCCGGCGCCTGAAGGACGCCTGCAACTCTGGTCGCCGGTGTATTCAGCATACCCACGATCTTGGCACGAAGTTCGTCGAGAGACGGCAGCGTTGCGAGCTGTTTGATGCTGTCTGTATCAAGACGGACATCTTTCATCGCACCACCGAGAACAACAAACTTGTCGTTCTTCTTCGCAAATTCGACAGCTACTTTCGCAGGTGCCACGGGATCATCGGAATATGCGATGGCCGTGGGACCGGTGAACAAGTCGCCGATCTGATCGTAGGGCGTGCCTTCCAAAGCGAGACGTGTGAGCCGATTTTTGGTCACTTTAAAACTAGCGCCGGCGGCCCGCATCTTCGCCCGAAGATCGCTGATCTCGGCGACGTTCAACCCCGTATAGTGGCTGACGACGACGATATTAGCGTTTTCGAACGTTCCACGGAGCTCCGTAACCAGTTTTGATTTTTCCGTACGGTCCACGGATCGTCTCCAGTCAAAAGCGGTTCGTTATTGAACCCCTGTTGCACTTTGACCCTGATCTCGAACCCGCAACCTGCGGGCCCATCCACCAGAGCCGGCTCGCCCTGTCCAGTACAACAGTCCAAGCCAATCCATTGAAATTGCTTTCAAAAAACTGGCATCGACACTGTCTATGTAGGCCGGGAAACACCCTTTAAGTATCAAGTAAACTCAATACGCCTACGGTCTCGGACAGGTCTGAACGGCCCCGAAACATTCCGGAGCCGCCCATCTTCGACCGGACGCATATACGTTCCAGCCGAATTCTTCAAGTCCTGAATGCTTTAGAGTGTACTCAGGTCCAGTTTAAGGCCAGGTCCCATCGTCGATGTAACACTGATCTTTTTAACATATGTGCCTTTGGCACCCGTCGGTTTGGCGTGCTGAATGGCACTGACAAACGCGGCGATATTTTCTTGCAGCTGTGCTGCCGAGAAGCTGGCTTTGCCGACGCCGGCATGAATGATGCCCTGCTTTTCGACGCGGAATTCGATCTGACCGGCTTTGGCGGCCTGGATCGCTTCAGCGACGTTCATCGTCACGGTGCCCAGCTTCGGGTTCGGCATAAGCCCTTTGGGACCCAGCACTTTACCCAAACGACCGACAACACCCATCATATCGGGGGTTGCGATGCAGCGGTCAAAGTTCATCTGACCGGCCTGAATCTGTTCGGCCAGATCTTCGGCACCAACAAGATCAGCACCAGCGGCTCTGGCTTCGTCAGCTTTCGCATCCTTGGCGAAAACCGCGACGCGCAGCGATTTACCGGTACCGTGCGGCAGTGAAACCGTACCACGAACCATCTGGTCGGCGTGACGCGGGTCAACGCCCAAATTCATCGCGACTTCGATGGTTTCATCGAATTTGGTTTTGGCGTTTTCCTTTAGGATCGTAACGGCAGCTTCAATGCTGTAGAAGTCGTCACGGTCGATCTTTGCCAGTGCGGCCTTGTAACGCTTACCTTTGTGAGCCATTTACGCGCCCTCCACTTCGATACCCATGGACCGTGCTGAACCGATAATCATCTGTGCGGCAGCCTCGATAGTATGGGCGTTAAGGTCCGTCATTTTGAGTTCGGCGATTTCACGGACCTGCGTCATCGTGACTTTACCGACCTTGTTCTTGTTCGGAATAGCGGAACCTTTGGCGGCCTTGGCGGCTTTCTTCAGAAAGTAGCTGGCCGGTGGCGTTTTGGTGACGAACGAGAAAGTACGGTCACCATAAGCGGTGATGACCACTGGAATCGGCATACCCGGTTCCATGTTCTGCGTCTGCGCGTTGAAGGCCTTGCAGAATTCCATGATGTTAAGACCAGCCTGACCAAGGGCCGGACCGATCGGCGGGGACGGGTTAGCTTGCCCGGCCGGCACCTGCAGCTTTACGTAGCCAGCGATTTTTTTTGCCATGTCTCTCTCAGTTTAATCTGATGGAACTTGCGTTCCGTTGCTGAGTGCGTGGTACGACCTTGGCGGGCCTCCCACGCGGTTCGCCGGATATCAAGCACCCCGGGCTGGCCGGTGTGTACTTGTTTCCGGATTAATCTGTCAAAGCTTTTCGACTTGCGAGTATTCAAGCTCGACAGGGGTCGCACGACCAAAGATGCTGACCGCAACCTTGACCCGTGAACGTTCTTCATCGACATCTTCGATGTG
>JANRAT010000258.1:2531-3418 GCA_030727885.1 Rhodospirillales bacterium
TCACAGACGCGGACCTGTTCGCCGATCTCGAAGGTAATCGACGGTTTCGGCCGCTCAACGCCCTCTTTGACCTGAAAAATGATGCGCTCGGCCTCGGCATCGGTAATCGGCGAAGGCCGACCCTGTCCACCAAGGAAATCCGTCACTTTCGGGGTATTTTTGACCAGGTGCCATGTTTCATCCGACAGCTCCATGCGAATCAGCACGTAGCCCGGGAAGAACTTGCGTTCGGCATTGAATTTGGCGCCACGGCGCATTTCCACGACTTCTTCAGTCGGCACCAAGACTTCTTCAACCAGATCTTCGTAGCCGGCCTGACGGACCTGCTGTTCGATCGATTGAGCAACCTTTTTCTCCGAGCCGGAGTAAACGTGTACGACATACCAACGCATGGCCATGGGATCAGCCTCCGAGTCCGAACAGGAGCTTCACGCCTTCCTGCAAAAGCATATCGACCAACAGGAAAAAGATCGCCGCGATGATACAGAATACAAATACCATTGCTGTCGAAATACCGGTCTCACGGCGGGTCGGCCAGGTTACCTTTTTGGCTTCCTGTCGAACTTCGCGAATGAACTGTGCCGGACTACTTTTTGCCATTACTCTCTCATGCCTTGCAGTTTCAGTAGAGAACCTGCTCTTAAGTCACCTCTCAGGGATATTCCCAAGAGATGTTGTCTAAATATCAATAACGCAACCCTGTCTCGAGAAGTGGCGTGGCAGGGGCAGAAGGGTTCGAACCTACGGCCTGCGGTTTTGGAGACCGCCGCTCTACCAGCTGAGCTATACCCCTATACCACGATCCGGCCCCGCCGAAGCGGGGCCAAACGCAGTTACTCGAGAATTTTCGCGACGACGCCTGCACCAACGGTGCGGCCACCTTCGCG
>JANRAT010000259.1:0-1513 GCA_030727885.1 Rhodospirillales bacterium
CCGCCCATCTGATCGACATCAACCCAGATTTCAACCACCGGAAAGACCTCGAACAGGGTTCTCAGCATGGCCAGCAGAAAGCGCGGTTCGCGCGCCGCATCGACGACGTTCATGACATAGACGCCATCGGGCTGAAGCTTGCTTTGCAATTCTCGGGCGAACTCCAGCGTCACCAGATGCTGCGGCACCGATATATCGTGAAAGGCATCGCCGACCACCACGTCCAGTGTGCCGTCATCGATCCGTCGCAGGGCGACCCTCGCATCGGCGTGGCGGATGCTGATCGATGCCGATGGCACGAACCACATCATTTTTTCGGCCATTGCCGTGACCATCGGATCGATTTCCGCGACCACGTGCCGGCCGGACGGATAGCGGACCGCCCAGGCCCTCGGCATCGTGTAGGCACCGCCGCCGATGAAATAGGATCTGAGATCGGTTCTGCCCGGGAACCGAATCTGCATCATCTGATCGGCAAGATCGGCGTACGAGCTGTGCAGCCGCGAGGGATCCACCTTGTCGTTGATGCCGTGCCCCATGTGATCGAGCACCATCAGCCGGCTTTCACTGTTCGTCTCGCCTGTGTAGTCGATGACGCGGATACAGTAATAACGGCTTTCCGTATCACACGCAGTGGCCAGCAGATCATCAACCCGCAGTGCCGCTAAGGCGACGGCCACAACGATGATTGCCAATGCCGCCTTGGCCAGTGCCGCCGACCGCGCCCAAAAAACAAAGCACACGGCGAGCACCGCCAGCACGCCTGAAATCGCCATCAGGGTCCCTTGCGAGCCGATCCATGAAATGAACAGAAAGCCCGCCGCCAGCGTGCCGAGGATCGCGCCGCCGGCACCGAGTGCAAACATCCGCCCGATGACCACACCCCTGCGGCCCGGTTCGGCATCAATGGCGATCCGGGTCAGGATCGGTGTTGATGACGCAACCAAAAGGCTCGGCACGAAAAAAAGCACGCCGGAAAGCGCCGTGACGGCAAACACGATATCCAGATCGGCGCCCAGAAACGCCGGTGCCATGGCCCGCAGCAAAAGCGGGATCGCCAGCACATTGGCGGCGGCCAGGGCAAAGATTATGGCGATCCGCGCCAGACCTTTATGGTCGTCGGTTTCAGACATCCTGCCGCCGAGCCAGTGACCAACGGTCATGCCGGCCAGCACGGTCGCAATGATCGCCGTCCAGGTATACAGCGACATCCCAACATAAGGGGCGATCAGTCTGGCCGCGACGATCTCGAGAATAAGACCTGCCGCAGAGGCCACAAACAGCCCCGCCGCGAGGCCGATCCGTCCCTGCAGGTTCATGTGTGCTGTTCCGTCATCATTGTCTCCCCCATGGTAATTCTTGAGGACCGCAGGCACAAAAGTGAACAGGCGTTCCCGAATTTGTTCTCGTATTCTATATATAGAATACGTAAGCTTGGCCATGAAATGACGACCCTGAAATCGTCACCAAGAACTAACGAGAGAGAAACATGTCTTATACATTGGAACAATTC
>JANRAT010000259.1:1613-3415 GCA_030727885.1 Rhodospirillales bacterium
AATCGTCACCAAGAACTAACGAGAGAGAAACATGTCTTATACATTGGAACAATTCGCCGCCGACTGTCACAACGCCCTGGCCGCCAATCCCGGCCCGGCCGGCATCGAGAAAGTTCGCAGCTGCGTCGAAAAGGCGCTGAAGGACGAAAAGCTGGTTGCGACTTATCTGCCGGCTGACGCCGAAAAGGAACGCACCGTGCTTTACGAAGATCCGGAACTGAAGTTCTGCATCTGCGCGCATGTCTACAAGGGGCCGAAAGACGGCTTCCCGCACGATCATGGTCCGACCTGGGCGATTTACGGCCAAGCCGTCGGTGAAACCGAAATGACCGACTGGAAGATCGTCAAACCGGTTTCCGGCGATCAACCGGCGCTGGTTGAGCAGACCCGTTCGTATGCCCTGAAACCCGGCGATGCGCATTATTATCCGGTCGGCGCCGTGCATGCGCCGTTGCGCAACGGACCGACCCGGCTGATCCGCGTCGAAGGTCAGAACTGCGACCACATTACGCGCACACCGATCAAGGCCGCCTGAGCACGTCCAGGATACGCACTCTTGCTGAGTTGCTGGCGGTCCCGCCCGGACCGCTGGCGCTCAGCGACTGGATCAGCATCGACCAGGACCGGGTCGAGGCGTTCGGCGCGGCGACCCATCACACCCACTGGCTGCACACCGACCCTGAACGTGCCCAGGCTGAAAGCCCCTACGGCGGCACTGTCGCGCACGGCTTTCTGGTCCTCAGCCTGATCAACCACGCCATCGATCAATGCGCACTGCGCCCGAGCGACAGCGCCTATGCGCTCAACTACGGGGTCGACCGGGTGCGGTTTCTGAAACCGATGCCGATTGGTTCGGGCTTTCGCGTACGCGACCGCATCACGCTGATTGAGGCCGAAATGCGAGAGACAGGCCTGTTCACCCGCACCGGTCATGCCTTCGAGATCAAGGGGGACGACAGCGGTAAACCGTGCGTCGTCGCTGAGTATCTGTCTGTTTGGGTTGCCGCCTGACGCTGTGCAGGCCTGAGCTTTAGCCGAGGCCGTCGCGCAGTCTGGCCACTTCCGCTTCCAGTGTCTGAATACGAGCCTGCATCGCCTCGATGACCGGCGCGACCTCGGCTTCCGACCAGCGCTGCGTGATGTGCTGCGGACAGTTGGCGTCCCAGGCGCTGAGGGTGAAAACGAAGGCACGCTCCGGTGTTGCCGCATAATCCTTATCGACCAGCCGGGCCAGCAGCGCCGGATCATCCTCGACCACGGCCAGCGTGCCCCACAGTTTGATGCGGCGCCGGTTTTTGTAATCCATCAGAAAAATGAATGCCTTTTGATTTTCAGCGGCATTGCCGATGGAAATGTACTGCCGGTTGCCGGAAAAATCGGCAAACGCCAGCCGCTTGTCGTCGAGCACCTTGAGGAAACCCGGCTTGCCGCCACGGTGCTGAATGTAGGGCTGCCCGTCGGCGCTGGCGGTCGCCAGATAGAAGGAATCCCTGGCCGCCACAAAGGTCGCCAGATCATCGCTGACGCGATCGCGCCAGCCACCCTTCTGTTCCATCCGCGCATAGCCGGCGCGCGAGCCGCGCTTTTCCTGCTCCCGCTTGACCTGCGGCGTGAAGGCGATGTCGCTGACGAAAGATGTATCCATGGCCGATGCTCCCGATTTTAACATCACGATACACCGGAAACGTGCACGGAAATAGCCCGCCAACCATCATTCAGTTGTGCGGTGGTGGACTTAATTGGGGATAATGGTGCGCCCGGAGAGATTCGAACTCCCGGCCTCCTGATTCGTAGTCAGGCGC
>JANRAT010000260.1:0-17445 GCA_030727885.1 Rhodospirillales bacterium
CCGCAACCTTTGGCGTGCTTGCCCTGCTGTTCTCGCTGACACTTGGCTCTGCCCTGGCGGTTCAGGTTGAACGTGTCGTCAGTCCGGGGGGCATCGAAGCCTGGCTGATACAGGATCCGACAAATCCGGTGACGACCGTGAAACTGTCATTCCGCGGCGGCTCGGCGCTTGATCCTGTCGGCAAGGAAGGGCTGGCCAACTTTGTCGCCTCGACCCTCGATGAGGGTGCCGGTGACATGGACAGCAGTGCCTTCCAGAAAGCGCTGGATGACAAATCGATCACGCTACGCTTCAACAGCGGCCGCGACACCTTCAGGGGATCGCTCAGGACTCTCAACAAATATCGCGACGATGCGTTTGAATACATGCGACTGGCCCTCAATGCGCCGCGCTTTGATGCTGATCCGCTGACCAGAATCCGCGCCCAGATTGTTTCCGGCATCATGCAGAAGGGCGAAGACCCGGCAACATTGGCCAGCAAGTCGATATTTGAGACGGCCTTCAAGGGGCATCCCTATGCCCGTGAGTCCGATGGTACCCGCGACAGCGTGCTGTCGCTGACGCGCGACGATATGATGGCGTTTGTGCAGCAAAGACTGGCCCGCGACAATCTGCTGATCGGCGTCGTCGGCGATATCGATGCGGAAACACTAAAGACTTATCTCGACAAGACATTCGGCGCCCTGCCTGCGAAAGCAGCACCGTGGCAGCTTGCCGCGATCCAGCCGAAATTGAAAGGCAGCCTGAAAGTCATCGATCAGGATGTGCCGCAAAGCTCGATCCAGTTCGCTCAGCCCGGGATCAGCCGCGACGATCCGGATTTTTATACCGCCTATGTGCTCAACTACATCATCGGTGGCGGCGGTTTCGTCTCCAGACTGTATGAAGAGGTGCGCGAAAAACGTGGCCTGGCCTATTCGATCTATACCTACCTGATGCCGCTGGATGCCGGGGCTGCGATCATGGGCGGAGCCGGGACGGCCAATGCGCGGGTCGGCGAAACCGTGGCGACGATCCGCGATGTGTGGAAAAAATTCGCCGAAGCAGGGCCGACGCAACAGGAACTGGATGATGCCAAGACCTACCTCACCGGTGCCTTTCCTATGCGTTTCACGTCGTCCTCGGCAATTGCCGAAACCCTGATCGGCATGCAGGAAGATCATCTCGGCATCGATTATATCGACAAGCGGAACGGCTTCATAGAAGCGGTCAGCCTGAAAGACGCCAAGCGGGTTGCGGCAAAGCTCTATCAGCCGGAAAAGCTCAGCTTTGCCATTGCCGGCCGCCCGGCAGGTGTCGCCCCCACCGAGTAACAAGCGCATTTGCGAGGTGGCACGCAGCGCCAGCTTTTGATACAAGTGCCGATGTCATTGATTTCTGAAACCGAGGCTTGGCGCACGCTCAATCATCTGCAGAGTCAGATGCGCGGCGTGTCGCTGCACGACCTGTTCCGCACGGCGCCCGAACGCTCGGTGTCGTATGCCCTCGCTGTTGATGATCTTTACATCGATTTTTCCCGACAGCGCCTTAATGACGATGTGCTGACAGCCCTGCTGCAACTGGCCGAGACCGCCGACGTTCAGGGCTTCCTGCAGCGCATGGTGCGGGGCGACGTGATCAATTCAAGCGAAGGCCGCGCCGTTTTGCATACGCAAAGCCGCGGCACCGCCAGCGGTCACCCGGCGCTGGCCAAGGAAACCGCCGACGCCGATCAGCGTTTGCAGAGCTTCACCGACGCCGTGCACATCGGTAAGATCAGAAGTGCGACCGGCCAGCCGTTCCGCCATGTTGTCGCCATCGGAATCGGCGGCTCCGAACTCGGCCCGGCGCTGGCGCTGGATGCGCTCCGGGACGGCGTCACCCGCAAACTGGATGTGCGGGTGCTTGGCAACATCGACGGTATTGCCTTCAAGCGCGCCTTCGACGGTCTCGATCCCTCGGATACGCTGGTCGTCGTCATTTCCAAATCATTCACCACGCCGGAAACGGCAACCAATGCCGATCTGGCAAGGCTCTGGATGCAGCATGGCATCGGCGACAAGTGGGCCGACAACTTTGCCGTGGTCAGCGCGAATATTGCCGCAGCCTCGAAATTCGGTGTGACTGCCGAGCGGGTGTTCCCGATGTGGGACTGGGTCGGCGGGCGCTATTCGCTGTGGTCGGAGGTCGGTCTGCCGGTGGCGCTGGCCTTCGGCTGGTCGGTGTTCTGCGAAATCCGCGATGGGGCCCGGGCCATGGACAAGCATGTTCTGGAAGCACCGCTCCGCGAAAATGCCGCCGCCATTCTGGCTTTGCTGATGGTCTGGAATGCCAGCTTTCTTGGCTACGCCGCCGAAGCCTGTGTACCTTATGACACCCGGCTGGCGCTGTTGGTTGATCACCTGCAGCAGCTCGAAATGGAAAGCAACGGCAAGCGCGTCACGCTGGCCGGCGAGGCCGTCGACTTTGCCACCCAGCCGGTCGTCTTCGGCGGTGTCGGCGTCAACGTTCAGCATGCCTTCTTTCAGCAGCTGCATCAGGGCACCACATCCGCACCACTTGATATTCTGTTGCCGGCAACGGCGCCGACCGGTGACAGTGCCGTGCACGAGCAACTGGTTGCCGCCGCTTTGGCCCAGGTCGATGCACTGGCCTTCGGGCGCGAAAATCTGGACGAGCCGCATCGTCATTATCCCGGCAACCGTCCCTCAACTTTGATCGTCTACAAGGATCTGCGCCCCGCCGTGTTCGGCAAACTGGTGGCGCTTTATGAGCACAAGACGGCGATTGCCGGCGCCGTCTGGGGCATCAATTCGTTTGATCAATGGGGCGTCGAGCTCGGCAAGGTCCTGAGCCGGGAGATCGCACCGATGCTTGCCGATCCGACCACGGCAACGTCCTCGCTGGCACCGGTAATCGGCGCCATCCGGCGGATGCAGAAGCCATGACGATCCGTCGCCTGCCGGAAACGCTGGTCAACCAGATCGCCGCCGGTGAAGTGGTCGAGCGGCCCGCCTCGGCGGTCAAGGAACTGGTCGAAAATGCCATCGACGCCGGCGCCAAACGTATCGACGTGGCGACCCGGGATGGTGGCCAAACCTCGATCTCGGTGACCGACGACGGGGCCGGCATGACGTCTGACGAGCTTTTGCTGTCGGTCGAACGGCATGCCACCTCGAAGCTGCCCGATGATGATCTGACAGCCATTGCGACTCTCGGTTTTCGCGGCGAAGCGCTGCCGTCGATCGGCTCGGTCAGCCGCATGACGATGACCAGCCGCAGCGCCGGCTCTGACGGGGCGTGGGCGATCCGTGTCGAAGGCGGGCGCATCAGTCCGCCGGAACCGGCAGCCCATTCCATCGGTACTCGCATAGAGGTGCGCGATCTTTTTTATGCGACACCGGCACGCCTGAAATTTCTCAAGACTCCCCGCGCCGAGCAGGCACGTATTGTTGAAGTGATGCAGCGGCTGGCGATGGCGCACCCTGAAATCGCCTTTACCCTGAACGACGGCAACCGCGATACCCTGAAGCTGCCGGCAGCGACGGGCGATCTTTTCGATGCCCGACTGGAAAGGCTGGGCGCGATCATGGGCAAGGGCTTCCACGAAAACGCCTTTGCCATCAATGCCGAGCGTGAAGGCTATAGCCTGACCGGCTATGCCAGTGTGCCAACCTTCAACCGCGGCAACGCTGCCATGCAGTTTCTGTTCGTCAACGGTCGTCCGGTCCGCGACAAGCTTTTGCTGGGCGCTGTGCGGGGTGCTTACCGCGAGTTTCTGGCCTCAGATCGGCATCCGCTGCTGGCGCTGTTTCTGGAATTGCCGGCACGGCATCTCGACGTCAATGTGCACCCGGCCAAGATCGAAGTCAGGTTCCGTGACGCAGGCATGGTGCGAGGCCTGATCGTCGGCGCACTGCGTCATGGCCTCGCAGAAGCCGGACACCGGGCTTCGACGACGGTATCGGATGCGGCACTGGGAGCGTTCAGACCGGGCAGCCTGCCGCTGGGCCGACCGGGCAGTGGTAGTGCCGGCGGTGGTTATGCCTTTCGCCCCGATCCTTATCCGCGCCCGGGGCTTTCGGACCGCGCACAGGATTTCTATCGCCCGCTGGATGGTTTCGACGGCGCCCCCTCGGCCCGCATGGAAGCCGATGATGCTGGTGATCAAGGTGCTCAGGTGCAGGATCATCCCTTGGGCGTTGCCCGCGCCCAGCTGCACCAGACCTATATCGTCGCACAGACTGCCGACGGCATTGTCGTGGTCGACCAGCACGCGGCGCACGAGCGTCTGACCCAGGAAAAGATCAAGACGGCGATGGCCGCCGGTGGCGTGCAGCGGCAGCTTTTGCTGATCCCGGAAATCGTCGAGATGGACGAGCCTGCCTGCGAACGCCTGCTGGCGCGTGCCGATGAACTGGCGGCGCTGGGCCTGTCGATCGAGGCCTTCGGCAGCGGTGCCGTGGCGGTGCATGAAGTGCCGGCGCTGCTGGGCGAAACAGATGTGCAGGGGCTGATCCGCGATCTCGCCGACGATCTGGCGGAATTCGACGGTGCCATTGCGCTGGAAAAACGGATCGACGAGGTCTGCGCCACCATGGCTTGTCACGGCAGCGTGCGCGCCGGTCGCCGCCTCAATGCCGACGAGATGAACGCGCTGCTCCGGGAAATGGAAGCAACCCCGCATTCCGGTCAATGCAGTCACGGCCGACCGACCTATGTCGAGTTGAAGCTCGCTGATATCGAAAAGCTGTTCGGACGGCGCTGACCCCATCCGTCATGACGGATGTTATTTTACTGAAATAAAACTCATCAGTGCCTTGCCATAGGTCCGCTGTTCTTCCATGGCATAGCCGCGTGGCGGATCAAAGGATCGTTCGGCCGGCGTTTCACAGACACACAGGCTGCCTTCTGCAACCCAGCCGCGCGCCAGCAAAGACAGCAGCGCCGGGCCGGTGACGTCCTGATCGTAGGGGGCATCCAGAAAGGCGATTTGTGCAGGACAGCCGGCGATGCGCGGCGGCGGCGGCATTTTGGTGGCGTCGAGCCTGAGCACATTGATGGCCTTGGCCTGGCCCAGCGTGCCGGCATTTTTGAGGATCGTCGCCCGTGCCCGATCGTCAACATCGATGAAGGTAACGGGGTTGGCGCCGCGGCTCAGCGCTTCCAGGCCAAGTGCACCGGTGCCGGCAAACACGTCGATCACCGTTGCCCCTTCAAGGTCCGGGGCAAATGATGCATGCGTCAGAATATTGAAAATGCTTTCCCGGGCGCGGTCAGCGGTTGGCCGGATGTCGCGGCCTTCCGGTGCCAGCAAGCGGCGTCCTTTGAACTTGCCGGAGATGATCCTCATTTCAGGAACATGCCAACCTGTTCACGAAGTGCTTTGGGGCGCACTTCCTCGGCGTCGCCTTGTTCCAGATTACCGATCTGGAACGGACCATAGGCAGTCCGGATCAGGCGGTTCACGGTCAGGCCGATGTGTTCCATAACCTTGCGGATTTCCCGATTCTTGCCTTCCTTGAGGGTCACCGTCATCCACGCGTTAGCGCCGGTGCGGCTGTCAAAATTGGCGGTGATGGGACCGTATTTGACACCGTCAACGGTGACGCCAAGGCCCAGCGACAGCAAAGCCTTGGTATCGGCATTGCCATGCACGCGAATGCGATAGCGCCGCGTCCAGCCGGTTTCCGGCAGTTCCAGCTTGCGCGCCAACTCGCCGTCGTTGGTCAGCAAGAGCAGGCCTTCGGAATTGTAATCGAGGCGACCGACGGAAATCACCCTTGGCAGATGCGGCGGCAGGGCTGCAAAAACCGTCTGGCGGCCCTGCGGGTCCTTGTGCGAGGTCACCAGACCGGCCGGCTTGTTGTAACGCCACAGCCGTGTCGGTTCCTTGTCCGGCAGCGGATTGCCATCAACCACGACGAAGTCTTTGGATGTGACGACGCAGGCGGGAGTCATCAGCTTCTTGCCGTTGACTTCGACCCGGCCTTCTTCGATCCAGCGCTCAGCCTCGCGCCGGGAGCATAAACCGGCCCGGGCAATGACTTTGGCGATGCGTTCGCCGTCGCTCGTTTTTTCAATGTTCTTTGCCATCGGCATGTCGTGCCGTCCCGGCTGTCGAAAGTCAAGCGTGCTTGACCGGATGGTCCGGGGGCGTCACCAATGCGGTATGAACGAAAAAGACAGTGAATTGATGGCCATGGCGCTGAATCAGGCGCGCGAGGCGGCAGCCCGGGGCGAGGTGCCGGTCGGAGCCGTGCTGGCAACGGCTGACGGGCGGGTGCTGGCGCAGGACAGCAACCGGGTTGAAGCATTGTCAGACCCGACCGCCCATGCCGAGATCCTGGCAATCCGTGCAGCAGCGGCGGCAACAGGCTCGCCCAGGCTTGGCGGGCTCGATCTGTTTGTCACGCTTGAGCCCTGCGCCATGTGCGCACAGGCGATTTCACTGGCGCGCATCCGCCGTCTGGTGTTTGCCGCCTATGATCCCAAGGGCGGCGGCGTCGAACATGGGGCGCGGGTGTTTTCGCACGCGACCTGTCACCATGCGCCGGAGATTATCGGCGGCTTCATGGAAAGCGATGCAGCAACTTTATTGCGGGATTTCTTCAAGGAACGCCGCTGATACCCTTTCCCTCGGGAGAGGGTGGTGCGCAGCGCCGGGTGAGGGGGCCGTGCGCCATGGGAGATGCAGAATCGGTTGTTGTGACCACAGAGGTACAGAGACGATCCGGTATACGCTCCCGTCGTCATCCCCGCGAAAGCGGGAATGACAAAAAAGCACCAGACACTTCCTCTGTGCCTCTGTGGTTTCTTGGCTTAAGCGTCAGGCGCCAGCGGCAGATTGACCAGCAGATTTTGCGGCTTCAGGCGCAGCCGTTTCTTTTCATTCATTGCCAGCCCCATGTAGATCGGCCGTCCGGCGATGTCGGCCTGCATCAGGCTTGGGTCCTTGAAGTCCATGCGGAACAGCGTCAGCAGTCGTTCCATGCGTTCCTCGTCGACATCCTGATCATCATAAAGGTCATTCAGCAGCGCGCTTGATTCCGTATCCAGCCCGATGTGCCAGACCCATTTCTCGTCGGTGATCTTCTGCACCGGCTGGATCGAGACCGCGGCGCCGGTGAAGTGTTCGACCCAGCCTTCAAGGACGCGGGACAGGGCATCAAGGCCGGGACGGGTGAACGACAGATCCAGCACCATGTCGTGCCGTTCGTCGCGCTGCCAGTATTTGTGGGCATTTTCTTCGAGCATGACATCCAACTCGGCCTGTCGCGGCTTGATACCGCCTTCGACCAGGAATTCGCCGATCGCCCCCATGCCGCCGGAGTTGGCAAGTTTTTCGACGGTTTCAAGATCACCGGAGAGCACCGCCCCTTCGTGCACGGTGACGGTCTGTTCACGAAACAGCATTTCACCGGCGCGGGCGCGGAACGGATCGTCTGTGCCGTCAAGCACGGCGCGGGTGATGACCTCGGTCATCTGGTCGAGGAAAATCGGCGCTGTCTTGACGTTGCCGTCACGAAACAGATTGAGATAGCAGGATTCCAAAGTCCCGGCATCGACCAGCCGGTTGCGGAAATCGATCAGCACGCGGTAATTGTCGCGCCCGTCCGGATCGGCCAGTGCGGCGATCTCGGCGTCGCTGACCGGGCGTTTCGGCTCCGCCAGCAGGGCCGCATGCAGGGCGATTTCCTTGTCGCAGGATTCCTCGACCGGGGCAATTTCCGGGCGCATGAAATAGGCTTTAAGGAAGGCATCGGTGACCGAAAGGTGGCCATGCGCATCGCGCACCAACAATCCGTAGCCGCAGCTCTGCCAGAAATTCGGTCGGCGCGCCGCCATTGGCGGGGGCAGGTTATCCACCATGAGATTTTTGACCAATCCTTAGAGACGGCGCTTTGCGCCTCCTCATGCTGAGGAGCGCAGCGTCTCGAAGTATGAGGCCGGACTTAATGAAATCCATCAGTTGTGGCCGGAGATGTCGGCGTGCAGGGGCTTGGTGGCCTCGAACTTGGCTTTCTGTTCATCCGAAGCAGGTTCCTGATGTTTTGCCTTATACTCATCGTACGGCATGCCATAGACCATTTCCCGGGCTTCGTCGGATGTCAGGGTTTCACCCTGTGCTTCCGCCGCTGCAACCAGCCATTTCGACAGGCAGTTACGGCAGAACCCGGCTGTGTTCATAATGTCGATGTTCTGCACATCGGTGCGCTTCTGCAGATGCTTGACGAGTCCGCGAAAGGCGTCAGCCTGAATCTCGATTAATGTTTTTTCGTCCATGTGTGTCTCCCCGAATTAGAATAATGCCTGTTGCTGATATGGGTAGCGGATGCGTCTGATGCCAGTTTTCGTCCGGCGGCGCGCTAGCCCTATCGTCCCACAGCTCTCCAGCCGATATCCCGGCGGCAGAAGCCTTTCGGCCAGTCGATCTTGTCGACTGCCTGATAGGCGCGCTGCTGCGCTTCCTTGACCGTGTCGCCCAGTGCCGTCACGCCCAGCACGCGACCGCCGTTGGCCAGCAGGCTACCGTCCTTGCCCAGTATCGTGCCGGCATGAAACACCTCGACGCCCTGCATCGCGTCGGCGTCGGCGACGCCCTTGATTTCACTGCCCTTGATATAATTGCCGGGATAGCCTTCGGCGGCCATGACCACGGTCAATGCGGTGCGCGGATCCCATTTCAGTTTGATCTTGTCGAGCTTGCCCTCGGCGGCGGCCAGCAGCATTTCCAGGGCATCGGATTTGAGGCGGGCCATGATCGGCTGACATTCCGGATCGCCGAAGCGGCAGTTGAATTCGATCACCTTGGGGCCGTCTTCGCCGATCATAAGCCCGGCAAACAGCACGCCCTTGTAAGGCTTACCTTCTTTTGCCATGGCCTCGACGGTCGGCGTGATGATCTCGTCCATGACGCGTTTTTCCATCGCCTCGTCAAGGATCGGCGCCGGTGTATAAGCCCCCATGCCGCCGGTGTTCGGGCCATGATCGCCGTCGTGTACCTGCTTGTGGTCCTGCGCCCCGGCCAGAGGAATCGCCCGTACCCCGTCGCAGAGCGCGAAATAACTGGCTTCCTCACCGATCAGAAACTCCTCGATGACGATCTCCTGGCCGGCATCGCCGAACGCTTCCTCGATCATGATCTGATCAACGGCTGCGTAAGCCTCGTTGACGCTATGGCTGAGAATGACACCCTTGCCGGCGGCCAGACCATCGGCCTTGACGACGACAGGCTTGTTCTTGATGCGGATGTATTCCTTGGCGCTGTCGGGCTCGTCAAAGCGCTGATAAGCGGCGGTCGGAATGCCGTATTTGGCCAGCAGATCCTTCATCATCCCCTTCGAGCCTTCAAGTTCGGCAGCCGCTGCTGACGGACCGAACACCGGAATGCCCATCGCGTCGATGCGATCGGCGAGGCCGGCGACCAGCGGCGCTTCCGGGCCAATGACGACGAAATTTATTTCAAGTGTTTTGACCGCGTCACAAAGACCGTCGAGGTCTTCGGCGCTGATATCGAGACATTCGGCCACGGCGGCGATGCCGGCATTACCCGGTGCAGCATAAAGCTTCGTCAGTTTCGGGGATTTCAGCATCGCCCATGCCAGTGCATGTTCGCGCCCGCCGCTGCCGACCAGTAATACCTTCATAAGCACTTGCTCCTTTTCTTTAGGGCACGGTCAAGAACACCCAAACCCCTAATCGGCGGTTGTCATCGCCGCCTGCTTGAGACATACAGTCTAGTTATGAGCGACCCGTCGTCCACCCACAATAGTGGAGATAACGTTCCGGTATTTTCCGTGACCGAACTTTCCGGCTTGGTCAAATCGACGGTCGAGGGCGCATTTCAGCACGTCCGGCTGCGCGGCGAGATTTCTGGCTTCAAACGGGCGGCTTCCGGGCACTTGTATTTTTCCCTTAAAGACGAAGATGCGGTCATGGATGGCGTCTGCTGGCGCACATCCGCCGGCCGTCTCGGCATCAAGCCGGAAGACGGCATGGAAGTGATCGCCAGCGGGCGGATCACCACTTATCCGGGGCGCTCGAAATACCAGATTGTCGTTGAAAGCATGGAACTGGCCGGCGAAGGGGCGCTGCTCAAGCTGCTCGAAGACCGCAAGCGCAAGCTCGCCCTGGAAGGCCTGTTCGATGAAGAACGCAAACGGGACCTGCCGTATCTGCCGGATGTCATCGGCGTCGTCACTTCGCCGACCGGGGCAGTGATCCGCGATATTCTGCACCGGCTTGCCGACCGCTTCCCGCGCCGGGTCCTGGTCTGGCCGGTGCTGGTGCAGGGCGAAGGGGCCGCCGAGCAGATTGCGCGCGCCATTCGCGGCTTCAATGCGCTGCCCATGGACGGTCCTGTGCCGAGGCCGGATTTGCTGATCGTCGCCCGTGGCGGCGGTTCGCTCGAAGATCTCTGGGCCTTCAACGAGGAAGTAGTGGTGCGGGCTGCAGCTGAAAGCGAGATTCCGCTGATTTCAGCGGTCGGCCACGAAACGGACTGGACGCTGATTGATCTGGCATCCGACCAGCGCGCGCCGACGCCGACGGCGGCGGCGGAAATGGCCGTGCCGGTGCGCCTCGAGGTGATGGCGCAGATCAACGAAAACGAAGGTCGTCTGCTGCGTGCAGTGCGCCGACGTCTGGAAAGCAAATCACGCGAAGTGGCGGCGCTGGCACGTGGATTGCCAAATTTGCAACGGGTTGTTGAAAGCGCCGGGCAGCGTCTGGACGACTGGACCGAGCGTCTCGGCAATGCCCTGAAAGCGGGCATCCGCCAACGCCGCCAGCGCCTGCCGAAACAGCTGTTCCCGCCAAGGCGAGCCATTTTGCAGGCCAGACAGAAGCTCGAGACGGCGGATCGTGACCTCAGACGCGGCTGGCAGGGCGCGCTGGTTGAGCGGCAAAAAAGCCTCGGCCACCTCAGTCAGCTGCTGGAAAGCTATTCCTACGAGCGGGTTCTGGACCGGGGCTTTGCGCTGCTGACAACGCCGGCCGGCAAGGCCGTCACCGCCGTTGCCGCGCTGTCACCGGGTGATGACGTCAATATCCGCCTGAAGGACGGCGTCACGGCGGCGCGCATCGCCGGCTCGGGACCGGCAGCGCCCACACGTAAGCAAAAGCCGGCAACACACAGCTCTAGCGGCGACGATCCACAGGGGTCACTGCTTTGATCACCAGAGTATTTCTTGTCTGTACATTGCTGCTTCTGCTGTCCGGTCCGGCCCGGGCCGAGATTGCGCTTGAGCTGACGGGCAAGGCTACCGAAGGCGGCCTGCTGATCGGCAAGACGGATCCCGGGGCCAGTGTGACGCTCGACGGGAAGGCTGTCAGAACATCTGAAGACGGTCATTTCCTGCTCGGCTTCGGGCGCGACGAGACCGGCAGCAAACAACTGCAGATTGCCCTCATGGGGCAGGTCATCCGCCGCGACATTGCCATTGCCGAGCGCGCCTTCAAGACTGAGCGGGTCGATGGTTTGCCTGAACGAAAGGTTACGCCCGACCCCAAGGCGCTTGAGCGGATCCGTCAGGAATCTGCCGAAATGGCGGCCGTCAAAGCGTCAAGTACGGCAAAGCCATTGTTTCTGTCCGGCTTCCTTTGGCCGGCCAGGGGCCGTATCTCCGGGATTTATGGCTCGCAGCGCATCCTCAACGGCAAGCCGAGGCGCCCGCACTACGGCACCGATGTGGCGGCTCCGGTCGGCACGCCGGTCCATGCGATTGCCGATGGCAAGGTTGTGTATGTTCATGACGGCATGTTTTTTAACGGCAAGACCGTGCTGATCGATCATGGTCTCGGGTTGCGGTCGGTCTATATTCACTTGAGCGAAACCTTGATCCTGCAGGGGTCTATGGTCAGGGCAGGCGAGAGGATCGGTGCCGTCGGTCAGACCGGTCGCGCTACCGGGCCGCATCTGCATTTCGCCCTGACGCTGGACGAGACACCGATTGATGCGGAACTGTTACTGGGGCCGATGCCCGAATGATGGCTGATTTTGCAGCGTCAAAAAGTCATATTGGGGATTTTCGCGGATTATGCTATGCTGTCATCAGTTGGACATAAGGAGACCACCATGCGCTATGCACTACTGGCTCTTGCCTTGACGGCTTTCATCGCATTTTCCGCCACGCCCGTTCTTGCGGATTGCGGCGAACACACGAAAACCTCGGAAGTATCGGTGCCGACGACGGTTGCCGATGCGCCGATCAAGCAATCAACCCCGTCCGGCAGCTAATCCCGAGCGGGTTTTCGTAAACCTTCGGTTATTGTTTCCCCGGCCAACGGTTGTGCAACCATAGCCATTGGCCGGGATTTTCACGTATCCAGCCTTCAATGATGGCGTTTGTCTGGGCCATGAAGCGGGCGACATCCTCATGTTTGTTGCCGGTGTCTTCTGCAAACATCGGTGCCGTAACCTCTATCCTGAAATAAGCACCGCCCTCGCGGATGACGCGGGCGCCGATAACCGGGCATTTGAAGCGCAGCGCCATCTGCGCCAGCGCCGGCGCTGTCATCACGTCCTCGCCAAAGAACGGCACGGCAATGCCATTGTTCATTTTCTGATCGGCCATGATGCCGATGTGCTTGCCATCGCGCAGCGCCTTGATGATCTGTTTGGCGCCTTCGCTGCCTTTCGGGATCATCATGTCGCGGTACTGACCGCGGCCGATCAGATACAGCTTCTGCACCGAGCGGTTATTGGCTTCGCGGTAGACGAAGGCTGAAGGCACGTTGAGTAAATACGCCGTCAACGGCGCCAGCTCCCAGTTACCGAGATGCGCGCTGAGGTAAAACCCCGGCGCATCATCGTCTCTGAAATGCTTAAGGTGCTCGAGCCCGTCGATACGGATGCGCGGGTTTTTTCCTGTAAAGCTGAACGCGCCAAGGTGCGGAAATTCACCGACGGTTCGTCCGAGATTATCCCAAGTATCGATCAGGATACGCTCTACCGCTGCATCTCCGGCCTCTGGAAAGGCGCGGCGGATGTTGTCGCGGGCACGGTCCGACAGACGCAGCCAGGGACCGACCGAACGGGCCAGCCAGCCGCCCAGCGCCGAAGCCTGGTCCACCGGCAATATTTTGAAGATGCCCCATATCAGCATCGCGCCCATCGCTTCGAGGGGATGGCGCAGGTATTTCTCAATGGCGGTCTGGGGGCGCAGCATGGCGTTAATTTAGCCCGGTCTTCTGAATAAGAAAGCTTTCCAGGGCACTGGCGTCCTGCCAGGTCAGGTATACCGGATAGGCGATGACACGGTCCCTGGCCGGGCTGGGCAGGCGCTGGTGATCCTTTTCCGTGGTGACAAGAAGGCATTTGCCATCAGAAGCTGTTTGCAGAAGGGCCGCAATCTCGGGTTCGGCATACGGATGATGATCGGCAAAGGGGATGGCCTGAACAATCTCGGCACCGGCCTCACGGAGCGTGCGAAAGAATTTTTCCGGGCGGCCGATTCCGGCAAAGGCGATGACTTTTTTGTCTGCCAGATCTGGCGCATTGGGGGCCGGGCGGATCCGGGCATCAAAGTGCGGCAGTATTGTCGGCAGTGCCGGCAGGCCGGGTCCGGCCTCGCCGATGATAAGGGCGGCATCGGCGCGGGCGAATGCACTCTGCGCCGTTTCACGCAGCGGACCGGCCGGAAACACATGCCCATTACCGAAGCCGTAGTCGGCATCGATCACCAGCAGATTGACATCGCGGGCCAGTGCCGGATTCTGATAGCCATCATCCATGATCAGCAGCGCAGCCCCGGCGGCAGTGGCGGCCTTTGCCGTTGCCGTGCGGTCGGCGCCGACCCAGCAGGGCGCGTGACGGGCCAGAACAAGCGCCTCGTCTCCGACGTCATGGGCGCTATGGATTGCAGGATCGACGCGCACCGGGCTGGCAATGCTGCCGCCATAGCCGCGCGACAGGACGTGCACGCTTGTACCGCGTTTTGAAAATTGTTTGACGAGATCGATGCAGACCTGGGTTTTTCCGGCGCCTCCCATGACCGCGTTGCCGACGCAGATCACCGGCACCGGGGCCTGCCAGCGGGCTGCGCGTGTCGCCCGCAGATGCGTGACCGCACCATACAGACAGCCGAACGGTGCGAGCAAGGTTGCCAGCGGGCTGTTGTGCCCGGGCGACCAGAAATCAGGGGCGCGCATGATGCGTGCCTTCAGCGGCATCTAGGAACGGTGTGATCCGGTCCATAAAAAGTTCCAGCACTTTGGATTCAGTTTCCACATAATCGTATGCGGCGTGGGCGCGGGCCTGAGCCTGTGCCGGCTGGCTCAGATCCATGGCCACCGCATCGGCCAGTGCATCGGCATCGGCGACGATTTTCAGACCACCAGCGGCTGCCATCGATTTGGTGATATCGTCGAAGTTCCAATAATGCGGGCCGATAATGATGGCTGCCCCCAGCCTTGCCGGCTCAATGGTATTCTGTCCACCGGCCGGGACCAGCGACTTGCCCATGAACACGATCGGTGACAGGCGAAAGAAAAGCCCGAGCTCGCCCAATGTATCGGCCAGATAAATATTCGTTTCAGGGGTTACCGGCTCGCTGTTGGAACGAACCGCGACGACGGCGCCCTGCTGGCGCAGCATCTCGGCGATCTCGACGCCGCGATCCGGATGCCTGGGCACAAGGATGCTGAGCAGATGGGGGTGGGCATTTTGGATTTTCTGATGTACCTGCCAGACGATCTCTTCTTCCCCGGCATGGGTGCTGGCGGCCAGCCACATCGGGCGCAGGCCGGTCCGCGAGCGGATTTCTGCCAGTGTCGCTTCGTCGCACGGCAATGCAGGCACGGCAAACTTCATGTTGCCCATTCGCGCCACGTCGGCAGCCCCGAGGGTTCTGAATCGCTCTACGTCATTGTCGGATTGCGCGAGCACAATTTTGAAACAGCCGAGCAGGGCACGTGCCAGACTGCTCCAGCGCTGCCATCTCAGGAATGACGGCGGCGACATGCGGGCATTGACCAGGATCATCGGGATTTTCCGATGATGGGTTTCGGTTACCAGGTTCGGCCAAAGCTCGGATTCCCACCACAGCGCGACATCAGGTCTCCAGTGATCAAGAAATCCCTCGACATAGGGGATGCGGTCCACCGGGACAAACTGGTGCAACGCCCCTTCGGGCAATCTTTCGCGCATCAGTCGGGCCGAGGTTACGGTGCCGGTGGTGACAAGCACAGTCGGTGCGTTGGCGCGTGAAACGATCTCGGCAATTACCGGCAGCATGGAAAGGGATTCGCCGATGCTGGCGCCATGCATCCACACCAGGGCACCCTCCGGACGCGGTGTCGACGGCTTGCCTAACCGCTCGTTAAAGCGGGTCGCATCTTCCTTGCCGCGGCGCAGGCGTTTTTTCAGATAGACGGAAATCAGCGGTGCGCCGATGGAGGTCGCCAGTCGATACAGTGTCAATATCATGCTGCGAGCCCCGATGTTTCCGGGGCCGGCTCAACCGGTTCGCGCGCCGTCAGTCGATCTGCTTCGCTGGACAATGCGCTCAAGCGATCTTCAAGGGTGCGTCGGATTTCATTAAAGCTGTCAGCGTCGACATCCTTTGGGACAAACAGCGGTTCACCCCAGATCACATAGCCTTTGGTGAAAGGGCCCGGTATCAGAAAACGATCCCAGGTCTGCATCACTTTGCCGCGCACAACACCGCTCGACATGGGAATTATCGGCACTCCTGAAAGTCTGGCCAGATTGAGAATGCCATCTGAGACCCGCATCCGGGGACCGCGTGGACCATCCGGCGTGATCCCGACCCATTCGCCGGCCCGTAGCACCCTGACCATTTCCCGAAGTGCCGCGGCACCCCCTTTGGAAGACGAGCCCTTGATCCAGCTGATGCCGAGATGCTTGACGGTATGGGCGATCAATTCACCGTCCCGGTGTCCGCTGATCAGCATTTTGAATGGCCTCGGCTTTTGCCAGGAATAGGGCGCCATCAGCAGCCGTCCATGCCAGAAGGCGAGGATGGCCGGCTGATTGTTGTCATAAAGGGTGTCGAAATGGTCCTTGCCGATGTAGGTCCATGAACCGGTGAGCCAGACCAGACGGATGTACTTGGCGGCAATCCAGCAGGCAATTCGCCTGACCGGCTCACTCTTGAGAATTTTTTTGGAGAGGCTCTTTAACACCCTGCGCCTGCTCAACTGTTTTCAACGCGGATCATGGCATCGGCTTCGGCAGCAAACTGCAAAGCGTAAAGTTTTTCATAGGCGCCGCTTTTGGCGACCAGTTCCGCATGTGAGCCCATTTCGACGATGCCGCCGTTCTGAATGACGTAAATCACGTCGGCGCCGACGATGGTTGAAAGCCGGTGCGCGATGACCAGCGTGGTTCGTCCTTTCATCAGATGATCAAGGGCCTGCTGCACATGACGCTCGGATTCCGTGTCGAGCGAGGACGTTGCCTCGTCGAGCAAAAGGATCGGTGCGTTTTTCAGGATCGCCCGGGCAATGGCAAGACGCTGGCGCTGTCCGCCGGAAAGCTTGATGCCCCGTTCGCCGACCATGGTGTCGAAGCCCAGCGGCAGTTCGCGGATAAAATCAAGGGCGGCGGCATGCTGCGCCGCGTCTTCGATGTCGGCTTCCGAGGCACCGGGCCTGCCGTAGGCGATGTTGGCGCGCACGGTATCGTCAAAAAGCATCACTTCCTGACTGACCAGCGAGATGTTGGCATACAGGCTTTCAAGCGTGACGTCGCGGACATCAGTTCCGTCGATGGTGATGGTGCCGGCGTCGATATCGTAAAATCTGGGGATCAGGTTGAGGATGGTTGATTTGCCGGCGCCGGACGGGCCGACCAGAGCCACCGTCTTGCCGCTCGGGATCGACATGCTGACACCGCGCAAGGCCGGCTGACCCGTGACATACGAGAAACCGACATCGCTCAGCTGAATGTTGCCACGCACCGGGACGCCGAGCGCCTTGGCACCTGGGCGTTCCTGAATCCCCGATTGCATGTCCAGCAGATCGAACATGCGCTGCGCACCGGCCAGGCCTTCCTGCAGACTGGCGTTCAGATTGGCCAGTCGTTTCATTGGCTCATACGCCAGCAAAAGTGCCGTGATGAAGGAAAAGAACGAGCCCGGATCGAGGTTCTGGTGAATCACACGAAAGCCGCCGTAGACGATGACGATGGCGACGGCAATACCGCCGAGTGTTTCCATGATCGGGCTGGAAAGCGCGCGAATGCGGGCCGACTTGATGTTCAGTTTGAAAATGCGTTCGACCAGTGACGATACGCGCGTCCCTTCATAGGCTTCCATGCCATAGGCTTTGACGACGCGGATGCCCTGAAAGCTCTGATCGAGGATCGCCGTGAAAAGACCGGTTTCTTCCTGTGTATTGGCGGTCACCTTGCGCATCCGCTTGCCAAGCCGGACAATCGGATAGATCGCCACCGGGAAAATGAAAAACGCCATCGACGCCAGTCGCCAGTCCTGCACGAAC
>JANRAT010000260.1:17455-18381 GCA_030727885.1 Rhodospirillales bacterium
CACGAACATCACCGTCACCAGACCAATCAGCGACAGCAGTTCCTTGCCGACCCCGGTGAAGGCGTTCGAGACGGCGACGCGCATATTGTTGATGTCGACCAGAAAGCGCGAGACCAGACGGCCCGACGGCATCGAATTGAAGAAACCCAGATCCATACCGATCAGATGCCGGTATAGCCGGGTCTGGCTGTCAGCAATGATTCTCAGGCCGACAAAAGCCATCAACAGGGACTGACCGTAACTGGCAAAACCCTTGGCAAAAAACGTCAGCAGAACGATGCCGGCGACCCACCACAGCATGTCTTCGTTCTTGGCGATGAAGACGTCGTTGACGATCGGCTTCATCAGGTATGCAGATACCGCAGTTGTTCCTGAAACCACGGCCATGCAGGCCAGTGCAGCGCCCAGATGCAGGACGTATTTGCGCAGATTTTCGCGAATCAGGCGGCGAACCAGCACGTTCGTCGACAAATGGGCGTTCGTTTTGCGTTCGTCTTTATTTTCCAAGGCGTTGCGCCCCTTGTTTCGTTCGCCGGGACATTACCACGCTGAAACGCAGTGTCCAATGCGAATGGTCCTCTGAAATACCCGCGGTTTGTTTCCCCCTCACCCTTCGTTGCAGGGGAGAGGGATCCAGTCGAAACGCACAGTATACTTATCCATCCCCCCCCTTTAAGGGGGAGAGGTTAGGTGAGGGAGGGTTAAAGGCGATTAAGCGGCGGCGTTATCGAGCGCGTGCGCACCCCTGAACGGGTACAGGTTGGCAAAAAACTGCTCGACCGAGCGTTCCCAGGAAAAACCCTCAGCATGTTGACGGCACAGGAACGGGTCGATCTGCAAAGCTTTTTTGACGGCATCTTCGAGGTTCTCGCTCAGTACGCCAACCGGGGCATCACCGATGACATCAAGCGGCCCCGGCACCGGAT
>JANRAT010000261.1 GCA_030727885.1 Rhodospirillales bacterium
CGGCTGTGCTGCGCTGGAACTGCCTACGGTAATGCTGTCTTTGCCGCAGCACGCCACTGCCCGACGATGCTGCCCTGATCGTCAAAGACTGCAAAAACGGTGTTCGTGTTGCCGCTATCAATCGCCAGAAGCATCTCAGGCCTCCCCTGGTATCGGGCCGAAAAAGACATCACCCGTTGCTATGCGGCGAACCGTGCCGTTCTGAGACAACAGCAGACTGCCATCTTCATCGATATCTTCAAATATGCCGACCAGGTTTTCATTGGCCAGCCGAACGGTAATCTCTTTGCCAATCCCCTTTGCGCGCCAGCGCCATTGCTGACGGATCGGCTCAAAGCCATCCTCAACCCAGCGCGTCGCCCAGTCCATGAAATGTCTGGCGTAGGATTCAAGGAAAACGGTATCAGGAATGATCTGCCCCTGAGCCAGAAAATTCGTTGTCGGATAAGGGGTGTCGTCAGGATTGGATTTGAGATTAACACCCAGACCGATGATCACATAGTCAACCGGCTTGCCGGCCTCGGCCTTGGTTTCCAGCAACAGCCCGGCGATTTTCTCATCGCTTAACAGCACATCATTCGGCCATTTGAGCCGGCATTCGAGCCCCGGCTCGCATAGCTCACCGATGGTATCGAAGACGGCGCACCCGGTCACAAAGCTGAGTTCGGCAGCTCGCGCCACCATCACATCCGGACGGACGATCAAAGATGAATAGAAATTACCTTTAGGGCTGTCCCAGGTATTGCCGCGCCGACCCCGGCCTTCGGTTTGCTCTCGGGCCCAGACCAGAGTGCCGTCAGGGGCGACGCCCTCCCCCTGTTCAGCGAGTTTGCGGGCTTCCACCATGGTGCTGCCGACGGACTCGAAGGCAATGAGATTATATGCCGCCGGTAGCCTTGGAAGCGTGCGGATCTCCTGGCTCATCCCGCGAATAGTGCGGCCGCAGCGGCAGCGGCACTCGACAGGATGGGCGCCGGATAAACGAAGAACAGGATGATGATCAACGACGTTACGGCGATGACGCATTTCATCTCGATGCCGATATGGCCATCCAGCGCATCAACCGGTTCATCAAAGTACATCACCTTGATGATGCGGAGATAGTAAAACGCCCCGATGACGCTGGCGACCACGCCGATAATGGCCAAGGCAAACAGCTGGGCTTCGATGGCTGCGAGGAACACGTACAGCTTGCCAAAGAAACCGGCCAGCGGCGGAATGCCGGCCAGCGAGAACATGAATATGACGAGGGTCGCGGCCATCATCGGATTGGTTTTGCCGAGCCCGGCCAGATCGTCGATCTCTTCGACCATGCGGCCACCACGGCGCATGCACAGAATGCAGGCAAACGTGCCGATGTTCATCACCAGATAGATCGCCAGATAAATAAGCACACCCTTAACGCCTGCTTCCGTGCCGGCGGCAAGACCGACCAGCGCGTAGCCGACATGGCCAATCGAGCTGTAGGCCATCAGCCGCTTGATATTGCGCTGGTTGATAGCCGCCAGAGCGCCAAGCAGCATCGACAGCACCGATATGGCTATGACGATCTGCTGCCATTGCGCCAGCAGATCGCCGAACGGTCCGACCATGACGCGAAGCAGCAGTGCCAGGGCGGCGATCTTTGGGGCGACAGCGAAGAAAGCTGTGACCGGTGTCGGCGCACCTTCGTATACATCCGGTGTCCACATATGGAACGGAACGGCGGAAACCTTGAACGCCAGACCGGCCATGATAAAGACAATGCCGATGACCAGGCCGGTCGAGATATGGGCATTCGAGGCAAACAAGGTCGCCAGCGCATCAAAATTGGTGGTACCGGCAAACCCGTAAACGAATGAGGCACCATACAGCAGCAGACCGGAGGCGACGGCGCCGAGAACAAAGTATTTCAGACCGGCTTCGGTGGCGCGGTTATCGTCGCGCTGAATAGCCGCCATCACGTATAGCGACAATGATTGCAGCTCGAGCCCGACATACAGGCTGACCAGATCATTGGCCGAAATCATCAAAAGCATGCCAAGCGTCGCAAACACGATCAGGATCGGATATTCGAAGCGGGCGATATTGTGACGTTCCATGAAGTCGCTGGAGATAATGATGCCGAGTGCTGCAGCAATCAGAACCAGTGCCTTTGTATAAACGGCAAACTGATCGGTCACGAACATGTCGGCAAAGGTCGTAATCCTTTGTCCGGCAATCGGAATCAGCAGGAACACGGCCAGCAGCAGCGAGACGACAGACAGCATCGAAACGATACGGAATGTGGCTACGTCATTGTCCTTGAGGCCACCTTTCTGAAACACGCCGAACATCAGCAAAAGCATGATGACACCGGCCAGAAACAGCTCAGGCAATGCTGGAACGATATTGGGCAATTCGGCCATTTGCATCGGCTCTCTCCCCTATCGTCCAGGCATCTGCGAAAGCAGATGACTTACTGAAACATGCATGAAATCGAGGAACGATGACGGATACACGCCCATCCAGATCGTCACAACAAGTAGCGGTGCGAAAATAAGCATCTCGCGGCGGTTCAAATCTTTGATTTTCATCAGGTTTTCTTTGGTCAACTCGCCGAAAATGATGCGGCGGTATAGATACAGCGTGTAGGCGGCACCCAGGATCACGCCAAGTGCCGCAAATGCGGCGACCCAGCTGTTGACCTGGAAGGTGCCGACGAGGACCAGAATTTCACCGACAAACCCGCCGGTACCCGGCAATCCGACCGAGGCCATGGCAAATACCATGAACACGATGGCGTAGGCTGGCATCCGGTTGACGAGTCCGCCGTAGGCCGAAATTTCGCGGGTATGAATCCGGTCATAGACAACACCGACGATCAGGAACAAGGCTGCCGAAACGACGCCGTGTGAAAGCATCTGATAGATAGCCCCCTCAATGCCCTGGGTGGTCATCGTGAAGGTCCCGATGGTGACAAAGCCCATATGCGCAATCGATGAATAGGCGATCAGCTTTTTCATGTCTTCCTGCACCAGAGCCACCAGCGAGGTGTAGACGATGGCGACGATCGACAGGAAGAAAATCAGCGGTGTGAAATAGACGCTGGCATCCGGCATCATCGGCAGCGAGAACCGAAGGAAACCGTACCCGCCGAACTTCAGCAGCACACCGGCCAGGATAACCGAGCCTGCCGTTGGCGCTTCAACGTGTGCATCGGGCAGCCATGTATGAACCGGCCACATCGGCACCTTGACCGCAAACGAGGCAAAGAACGCCAGCCACATCCACTTTTGTGCCTCGATCGGGAACTTGTAGGCCATCAGCTGGGTGACGTCGGTGGTGCCGGCATACCGATACATGGTCAGCATCGCCACCAGCATCAGCACGGAACCCAACAGCGTGTACAAGAAC
>JANRAT010000262.1 GCA_030727885.1 Rhodospirillales bacterium
CCCCGCACCCACAGCATTCACCGCCGCCGAAGCGATGGCACAGCCGCCGACCCGGCCTGTCAGGGTGACGACAGGCTCGCCGGATGGATCGGCTGCAAGCGCAGCCTTGGATTCCGCGGCACCGTCAAAACCGACCGGAAAGCCCAAAATCACCGCGGGCTTCGGGGCACCGTCCTGCAGTAATTCCAGCAGACGAAACAGCGCCGTCGGCGCATTGCCGATGGCGACAACGGACCCGGCCAGATGCGGCAACCAGCGATCCACTGCGGCGGCCGAGCGGGTCGTTGCCCTCGCTTTTGCATCCTCGGCGACGCCGGCATCATCAAGCGTGCAGATGATTGCGTTGGCCGACAAATGACGGCGGATAATCCCGGCCCCGACCATGTTGGCATCAACCAGGATGGGCGCGCCGGATTTCAGGGCGGCACGCCCGGCCGCAACGGCATCCGCCGTAAAGCCGATGTCGTCAGCAATCGCCGGCATACCACAGGCATGGATCAGACGCACCACAACCTCGGCCAGATCATTCGGGAAGCGCTCAAGCTGTGCTTCGGCGCGCACCGTCGCAAACGACTGTGCGTAAATGGCCGCCGGGTCCTTGAGATACGTGCCATTCATGATCATGTGCCTTGCCGGTCCACTCAGTGCCCGACCTTGGCCTTTGCGTCATGGCTGTGGCCGTGATCGTGTGCATGATCATGCGGATGATCATGGTCATGGTCATGATCATGCGTGTGGCCATGGTCGTGACTGTGGGCATGTGGATGGTCGTGACTGCGGTCATGCGGATGATCGTGCCCATGGCCGTGATGATGGTGATCATGGTCGTGACGCTGGCCGTGGCCACGTCCCAGATAGACGCCGTGATCTTCGGGGTTTTCCTCGACCCCGGCCCCCATCACGTGATGGTGGTGTCCAACCTGCGCCATACCCTTTTCGTCCTCGAAGCCGAGCACCTGTTCGCGGTATTTGCACAGCTGACAGTTCATGGCGTTGGCGGCGCCGCCTTCGAGGGCTTCATGAAAACGCTCGATAAAGGTATCGATGACATGATCCTGATCGTTGAGATAGCCCGCCTTGACGAATTCGACGTCGGGATATTTTGCGGCGGCCTCGTCGACCCATTTGAAAATGCGCCGCACCAGAATCCCGGTGAACAGGAAATACGGGAACACGACGATGCGTTTGTAGCCAAGTTTGACGGCACGATCGAGACCGGCATCGACAAGCGGAAAGGCAACGCCCGAGAAGCTGACTTCGGCCCAGCCGAAGCCGATGCCTTCCCAGAGCATGCGGGCGATCTTGGAAATATTGGAATTGGCGTCAGGGTCGTTGGTGCCTCGCCCGACCACCATCAGCAGGGTCTGGTCCAGTTCCTTTGCGCCCGACGTCAGCGCGATGGCTTCCTTGACCCGTGCCTCTGCGGCGCGCAGCATTTTCGGATCAATCGCCAGATCGCGGCCGAAAATCACTTCGATATCAGGATTTTCTTTGGCAAACGTGTTGATCTCGGACGGCAGGTCATTCTTCACATGACCGGCGGCAAACAGCATACCCGGCAGACAGACGATCTTCTTGGCACCGCGCGCCTTGAGCTTTTCAAGGCCGGTCCTGATTACCGGTTCAGCGAATTCAAGAAAGCCGCTTTCAATATCATTTTTGGGGAGCCGTTCCTTGAGACGAACGGCGAGCTGGTTGAATTCATCAACAGCGGCTTTGTCGCGGCTGCCGTGGCCGCAGATCATCACGGCGGATGTATTTGTCATTGCCTGGTCCTTGCCTTCAAGCATTCAAGGGCTGGTCATCGCCTCCGGCCCCAATCGGGGACGGACTATGGCAGGAAACGGGCGGGGGAGAAAGCGCCTATCCGACAAAAAATGCTGCAATTATGCTGCACTTTCGGTCCTGCTTGGCGGCAGCGATGCTGCGCGGGTCTCGTATTCCTTGGCTTCGTCACCACGCCCAAGGGCGCGCAGCAGCGACGCATAGTTCTTGAGGCCGGTGACCAGCGATGGGTGGCCGGGGTCGAATGTGCGCTCCTTGATCAGCAGGGCGCGTTTCAGCAACGGCTCAGCCGCCGCCAGATTGCCCTGTTTCTTGTACAGAAGGGCCAGATTGTTGAGATCGGTGGCAACACCAGGGTGATCATAGCCGAGCACCCGCTCGTCGATCATCAAAGCGCGACGGTACAATGGTTCGGCCATATCATAGCGACCCTTGGAATAATGAATCAGCGCCAGATTATTCAGTGCCGTGGCGACATCGGGATGATCATTGCCGATGGTCTTTTCCAGCAGCCTGAGGCCGCGCGTGAAGGCTTTGACGGCCGATTCGGAATCGCCGTTCTGATAGCAGGCGGTGCCCAGCTTGTTGAGCACCTCGGCACGCCGCTCGTCGGCATTGACCGGCAGCTCGTCAACGGCCTGCTCGTAAAGCACGCGGGCATTTGCAGGGGCGATCAGCACCATATAGAGATCAGCGGCAACGATTTTAGCCGTTGCCGAAGCCGCCAGCAGCTTGCTCGAACGCTCCCGCAAGCGGCGGCCTTCCTCGCCTTCATGAACGCCGAGTTTCTCGGTCAGGGTGATGGCTTTTTCAAATTCACCGTTTTCAAGCGCCGAGATGGCCTGACGCTGCGCATCATCCTGACCATCGCCGACCGGGAGCAGCTCGCGCAGCTTGCGATGAATGACCGTATATTCACCGGCAAATTCGCGCAGCCGGGTGTCCTGCTCCTTGGCGCCTATGCCCTTGGCCCGCAAGACTTCCTGCAGCGCAATGAAAACCGGGTTGTCGCGGTCCAGCCGCAGATCATCGCGATCAGCCTGAGCGGGATCACTGCGAGGATCTGAACCCGAGCGACTGCGTGCAAACCACATGCCGATGACCGCCCCGACAATGGCAGCAATCCCGGCAGCAAGGGCAATCCCGGCCCATTGCGGCAATTCAGCTAAAGACAGTTCCACGAGCACATCCTCTTGGCCATTTCGGCTCTTTTCAGAGAATCGGTTAAAAACATATCGATTTCAACCATTTCCCTAAAACTGGCAGGCCGTCGTTGACCTTGAATGGTGCGTGTCGTCAAATCCCCTTATGATAACTCTTGGTTTTGCAGGCGCTTCGTCGCCGTTCGATCCTCTGATATTGCTGATTCTGGCAATGGCCATAGAGGCTTATGTCGGCGAGGCCGCTTTCATCTTCAAGCGAATCAAGCACCCGGTCCAGATCATCGGCAGCCTGATCTATTTCTTTGACGACAAGCTCAATCGCCCGAAACGGACCGAGGTCGATCGCGCCCTGCGCGGTGCTTTCGTGGTTTTCGTCATGGTCACGCTGGCCGCCGCCATTGGCACCAGCGTGATGT
>JANRAT010000263.1 GCA_030727885.1 Rhodospirillales bacterium
GCCTTCCCGACCAGTCTGTTGCTGGCGACGATGATCCGCCTGTCGCTCAACCTGGCGTCAACACGACTGATCCTGTCTGACGGCCATCAGGGCACGGCGGCCGCGGGCAAGGTGATCGAGGCCTTTGGCGGCTTCGTCATGAGCGGCAACTTCGTCATCGGGATCATCGTCTTCGCGATCCTGGTGATCGTCAATTTCGTGGTTATCACCAAAGGTTCCGGCCGCATCGCCGAGGTCTCGGCGCGGTTTTCACTGGATGCCATGCCCGGCAAGCAGATGGCCATCGACGCCGATCTGTCGTCGGGCCTGATCGACGAGGAAACCGCCAAGCTGCGCCGCAAGGAACTGGAAGAGGAAAGTGCTTTCTTCGGGGCCATGGATGGGGCCGCCAAGTTCGTCCGCGGCGACGCCATTGCCGGCCTGATGATCACCTTCATCAACGTCATCGCCGGGATCATCATCGGCGTCGCGCAGAAAGATATGTCGTTCGTCCAGGCCGCTGATGCCTATACCCGCCTGACCGTCGGCGATGGTCTGGTCTCGCAGATTCCGGCGCTGATCGTCTCGACCGCCGCCGGTCTGGTGGTCACCAAGGCCGGTGTTGCCGGGACTGCGGAAGTCGCCATCTTCAAACAGCTCGGCGGCCAGCCGAAAGCCCTCTCGCTTGTCTGCTTCCTGTTGCTGGCGCTGGCCATCCTGCCCGGCATTCCGGCCATGCCGTTCCTGACGCTGGCCGCCATTTGCGGCGGTGGCGCCTTCTTCATCAATCAACGCAACGTGCAGGTGGCCGAAGACGCGGTCCGCCAGGTCGAAGACGAGAAGATTGACCCCAAGGCGGTCTCGGAAGAACCGATTTCCTCAGCACTCAAGATCGATCACATCCGTCTCGAGCTTGGCTACGGTCTGCTGACCCTGATCAATGCACCGAAAGACGGCCAGAAGCTGACCGACCAGATCAAGGCACTGCGCCGACAGCTGGCTTCGGAAGTCGGCTTCGTGATGCCGTCAGTACGCATTCAGGACAACATGCAGCTGCCGGCCAACGTCTATGTCATCCGCATCAAGGAAATCGAAGCCGGGCGCGGCGAATTGCGCCCGAACATGCTGCTGGTCATGGATCCGCGCGGCGAGGACATCTCGATCCCCGGCGAAAAGACCATGGAGCCGACGTTCGGCCTGCCGGCCATGTGGATCGAGGAAGCCAATCGCGAAGAAGCCCTGTTCCGCGGCTATACCGTAGTCGATCCGGCGACCGTCGTGACCACCAACATCACCGAGCTGATCAAGGACAACATGTCGGAGCTGCTGTCCTATTCGGAAACACAGAAACTGCTCGACGAAATCGACAAAGAACATCAGCGGCTGGTCGCCGACATCATCCCCGGACAGATTTCCCTGGGCGGCCTGCAGCGGGTCCTGCAAAACCTGCTGGCCGAGCGGATTTCGATCCGCGATCTGCCGACCATTCTCGAAGGCGTTTTCGAGGCCTGCGGCAATACCCGCAACGTCATGATGATCACCGAACACGTGCGGGCCCGGCTGGCCAGACAGATATCCAACATGAACACCAACGATCGCGGCTTTATCCCGCTGGTCACGCTGTCGCCGGGTTGGGAACAGACCTTTGCCGAGAGCCTTGTCGGACAGGGTGACGACCGACAGCTGTCGATGCCGCCGACCCGCCTGCAGGAATTCATTACGCAACTCCGCAACACCTTTGAACGTCAGGCGATGATGGGCGAGCAGCCGGTCCTGCTGACCAGCCCGTCAATCCGCCCGTATGTGCGTTCAATCGTCGACCGGTTCCGGCCAATGACAGTGGTCATGTCGCAAAACGAGATATACCCTAAGGCGAAGATCAAGACTGTCGGCCAAATTTAGCTCTAGCGAAAACGGCTCATGCGCCTCAGAACCTACACCGCCCTGACGATGCCCGAAGCGATGGAGCTTGTGCGCCGGGATATGGGCACCGATGCGATCATCATCTCGACGCGGATCGATGATGACGATCATCTGTGCTGGGTCAGTGCCGCCATCGAAGAAGATGACCCAGACTTCATCGAAGGGCTTGCGCCCGAAGCCGAACCGCAGATGGATCCCGACACCCGTCGTCAGTTTCTGCGTCAGGTACTGACGGCGCACGGTCTGCCGGCCCCCGTGCTGGAACAGCTTTTGCGCGATACCGATCTGGTCAGCGAAGCCGACCCGGCGCTGGCGATGGCCGCGGCTATTGATCTCGGGATTACCTTCCGGCCGATTGATGTCGCGGCACAGGACAAACCCCTGCTGCTGGCCGGCATACCCGGGGCCGGAAAAACCATTACCGCCGCCAAGCTGTGCGCTCATGCCCATTTTGCCGGCCGCTCGGTGTTTGTTGCCAGCACCGATACCAAGCGCGCCGGTGGTATCGAACAACTGCAGGCCTTTACCCGCATACTCGGTCTCGATCTGGTGACTGCGGAAAGCCCTGACGCGCTGGCCGGATACCGCGATGCCATCGAGCGCGCCGATATTGCGATCATCGATACCGCCGGCGTCAATCCGTTCGATCCTGACGACATGGCCGCCCTGCAGCGCTTTGCCGAAGCCGTAGATGGTGAAATCCTGCTGGTCATGGCAGCCGGTGCCGACGCCATGGAATCCGCCG
Source organism: Rhodospirillales bacterium (assembly GCA_030727885.1). Classification (GTDB taxonomy): domain Bacteria; phylum Pseudomonadota; class Alphaproteobacteria; order Rhodospirillales; family Casp-alpha2; genus UBA4479. The sequence goes on from JANRAT010000263.1 coordinate 2,648, forward strand.
ACACGGCGCAGGCGTTTGCCGATATCGGCGCCCGGCGCATGGTCATCAGCTGCCTTGATCTGACCCGCAGACTGGGCGGCATTCTTGCCGCAGCCCTGATCGGCCGGATCGCCATCGCAAATGTCAGCGTCAACCCGCAGGTTGCCGACGGGCTCAGTCGCATCAATCCCGTTTCTCTCGCGCACTTGATCGTCCCCGACGATTAAGCCCATGAACAGCCGCAACAAAAGGTCGCCCTATGAACGAAAACGTGCCGCAAAAACCTGTCAGCGCCAGCCGCGCCAAAGGCCGCAATGTCATTGCCGTTGCTTCGGGCAAGGGCGGTGTCGGCAAGACATGGTTCTCGATTACCCTGGCGCATGCACTGGCGCGCACCGACAAGCGCGTTCTGCTGTTCGACGGCGATCTCGGACTGGCCAACCTCGACATTCAGCTCGGCCTGATGGTCAAGAATGACCTTGGCGGCGTGCTGGCCGGGCGCGTCAGCCTGGCCCAGGCGGTCACCTTTTATGAGGAAGGCGGCTTCGATGTGCTGGCCGGCCGTTCCGGGTCCGGTGCCATGGCCGGTCTTGCCGGAAATCGTCTGCAATCCTTGCTCGACGAACTGGCCCTGCTGTCGGCCAATTACGATTACGTCATCATTGATCTCGGCGCCGGCCTCGAAAGCACGGTCCGGCGTCTCGCCTATGCCGCTGACCAGATCATTGTTGTC
>JANRAT010000264.1:0-484 GCA_030727885.1 Rhodospirillales bacterium
GGGCCACCATCATCGGGCGGCATTCTGATCGCGCAAATACTCGGCATCCTGAGCCACTTCCACATGCCGTCGCTACCACCCTATTCTGCCGAAGCCGTACATCTGATCGTCGAGGCCAGCCGCCTCGCCTTCGCCGACCGCGCCCTTTATGTCGCCGATGCTGATTTCGTCCCGGTGCCGGTTGCCGGTCTGATCGACCCCGCCTATCTGGCCGAGCGCGCGCGCCTGATCTCGCCGGGCAAGCGCATGCCCGATGCCAAACCCGGCCGGCCCGGACGCACCGCCTGGAACTGGGGCATCGATAACGACAGTGCCCAAGGCCTGTCGACGACCCATTTCACGGTCCGCGACCGGTTCGGCAATATTGTCTCGATGACCGCCAGTATCGAGCGGGCCTTCGGATCAAAGCTCATGTCACAGGGATTTCTGCTGAACAACGAACTGACGGATTTCTCGTTCGAGCCGATGTCGGAAGGCCATCCGG
>JANRAT010000264.1:494-3343 GCA_030727885.1 Rhodospirillales bacterium
GCGCAGCACCATGTCGCCAACCATTGTCTATGATCTCGACGGCAAGCCAGTGCTGGCCATCGGCTCGCCCGGCGGGTCCCGTATCGCCGGGTTTACGTTAAAGGTCATTCTTGGCGTGCTTGACTGGCACATGCATGTCGCCGATGCCATTGCCGAGCCGAATATCGTGTCACGCGGCGGTCCGGTCGAACTTGAGTCCGGAACCGCCGCCGAAGACCTGAAACCGGCACTGGAAGCATTGGGCCACAAGGTTGTTTTGCGTGAAATGACCAGCGGGCTGCATGGCATCAGTTTCGGCAAGGACGGTATGCAGGGTGGTGCGGACCCGAGGCGTGAAGGGGTTGTGCTGGGCGAATAAAGAAAAGCGCGTTGCTTCAAGCCAGAGCGGGCTGTGCCTTGATGTCACGCGGCAGCATCACCCTGAAGTGGGTGCCTTCGGGTCCGGTCCTGACCAACTGAATATCGCCGCCATGTCCGCTGACAATATCGCGGACGATCACCAGACCAAGCCCGGTGCCGCCGGCACGCCCTGAACCGGCAAATGCCTTGAACAGATTGTCCTGTGCCCTTTTCGGCATGCCGGGTCCATTGTCAATCACATCGATGACGACATTGGCACCCTCATGCTTTGCCCTGACCGTCAACTGCGTGGCCCCGGCCTGCATCACGTTGGTGCCGAGGTTATGCAGGGCGCGCATCAGATGGCGGCGATCGGCAACAATTTCAAACTCAGGCGCAACATCAATGGTCCATCCGATCGGACCTTTTACGTTGGAAAACTCCATAATGCCCTGCAGTTCTTCGATCAGATCACGCAACGGAAACAGTCTTGGCCGCAAGTCCATCTGGTCATCGGCGGCGTAATTCAGAGTCTGGCTGCACAGATCAATGGCCCGGTCGATGGCCTTCATCAGACGCGGCGTAACCCGTTTGACTTCGGGATCTTCAATATATTGCAGCTTGTCCGAAACCAGCACCGCCGTTGCAAGGGTATTCCTGAGATCATGGTTGATCTTGGTCATCGCGCTGCCCATTGCGGCCAGACGGTTTTTTTGCCGCAGCGAGGACTGAACCTGACGCTGCATTTCCGCCAGCTCGCTCTGCGCGGTGCCGATTTCATCGCCGCGCGGCGTCGGTGTCAGGACCCGGCTGACGTCTTCCGGGTTGTCGCGAAAGCGCACCATGTCCCGGGTCAGATGCTGGATCGGGCGGACGATCATCCATTGCAGCGACACATACACCATGGTCGCGGTAATCAGCGAAATGACGATCGACAGCGTGAAGATGCGCCACGAGAAATCAAGCATGGCATTGCGCATGATCTCTTCGTCAAACAGCACTTCGACGGTCAGGTCGGGTTGCCTTGGCGGCATGCCGATGGCCCGGATCACGCGGTTATCGGTCCGGCTCATGGTATCGAACGCTTCGACGACAAGATTGAGAAAGGTCGATGTACGCATATCAACCGACAGATCGACTTTCGGCGGCATGTCACCGCCGACCATCAGCATCCGCCGGTCCGGCCGGTTGACGATAATCGCCAGCGCTTCGGTCTGCAGCAAAAGTGCATTTTCCAGATCCTGATTGGGCTGAGTTTCCGGCATCGCATCAAGCGCCACCATCGACAGGTAAGCCCGGGCGATAAAGTCCTCGATATAGGTCTTGCGGAACCGCGCCACGGATGGCGTCCAGATCAAGACCTCGGCCAGCATGACGAAACTGATGGTCAGGATCAGCAGCCGGGTCGAGAGCGTGATGAAGCGTTTTTCGGGTGGGGGTGCAGGCTCGCTCATGGCGACTAATGTATGCCCTTTTATCCGAATTTGGCCAGAAATCGCACAATTTTTCGGGTTTTTTCGCTAAACAGCGACGCCGTGTAAAAACTCCCGGCGGCCCGCTTGCTGACCTCACCGAATGTCGGATAGGGCGCGATCATCGTTGCCATGCCGCCAATCTTGATCTTTTGCGACATCACCAGCACCCAGCTCTGGATCAGTTCGCCGGCCATCGGCCCGGCAATCCCGCAGCCGAGTATAACGCCTTTTTTGGAAACGATCGCCTTGACCATACCGTCGGTTTTGCCTTCCGCCTGCGCGCGGTCGTTTTCGTGAAAAGGCCAGCGCAGAATACGGATATCCGAGCCGTATTTTTCCTTCGCCTGTGCTTCGGTGAGGCCGACCTGCGCCAGTTCCGGCGTGGTGTACGTGACCCAGGGCACGCACGAATGATCGGCCTTGGCCGGCATCCGGAACAGCGCGTTCTTGATCACCACGCCGGCATGGTAACCGGCGACATGGGTGAACTGCAGTCCCCCCGCAACATCGCCGATGGCATAGATTTTCTTGTTGCTGGTGCGCAGGCGGGCATCGACCTCAATCCCCTTCGGTGAATAGGCAACGCCGGCCGCTTCGAGATTGAGCCCATCGACATTGGCGCGCCGGCCGGTTGCCAGCAGCAGGTGTGATCCGGAAATTTTTTCTTCACCCTCGGCGGCCTCGAGGATCACGGCAATGCCGTCACCCTCCTTTTCGACGCGGACAATTTTCACTCCTTCACGGATCACCACACCATCCGCATGAAGCTGCCGCCGCACCACATCGACCAGTTCCGGGTCGTCCTTCGGCATCACCGCAAACATTTCCAGCACGCTGACCTTGCAGCCCAGATGCCGATGCGCCTGTGCCAGCTCGATGCCGATCGGACCGCCACCGATGACGATCAGATGTTCGGGCAACCGATCGGCATAAAATATCGTCTCGTTGGTGTAATAGGTCACGTCGGCCAGCCCCGGAATCGGCGGCACGAACGGCGACGAGCCGGTGGCGATGACAAAGCGGCGCGCCCTGATC
>JANRAT010000265.1 GCA_030727885.1 Rhodospirillales bacterium
CTTGAGCGCCATCGCCGTTGAGGCCAAGCCATGAGCGGTTATCAGGATTGGCGGATTGAGGATTTTCCCTTCCAGATCGACATTCCGACCCGCTGGGGCGACAACGATATGCTCGGCCATCTCAATAACGTCGTCTATAACCGGATGATCGAGACCGTCGTTGTGCATTTCACCATGGGGCCGTTACAGGTCAATTGGAACACCGATCAAAGCTATCCGGTGGTTGTCGAATCCCTATGCCGGTTTCACCGTTCGCTATCCTTCCCGGCGACTATAACGGCAGGCCTGCGTGCCGGGCGGATCGGCTCAACCAGCGTGACCTACGAAATCGCATTGTTTGATGAAGAAGGCGGGGCACCGGCGGCAACAGGACATTTCGTGCATGTCTTTATTGACCGTGACAGCCAGAAATCAATCTTTATCACGGCTCAGGTCAGCACGCTTATCGAGGCAAACGGGTGCAAACCCTGAGGGTTTTGAAGCTGTGAGCTCCTGGTATCAAAAAAAGCGCGCCCGGGTTCCGGACGCGCTTTTGTATTTGATGGAGAAAACGATCAGGCGGCTTTCTGTTCAATAGCCTTGTTCTTGCTGACATTGGCGATTTCAATCTTGCGCGGCTTTTCGCTTTCCGGCACGACCCGCTCGAGAGCGATGTGCAAGAGACCGTTCTCAAGTCTGGCGCCCTTGACGTGGATATGTTCGGCCAGCTCGAAGCGGCGCTCAAATGCGCGACCTGCGATACCCCGATAAAGGAACGTGCGTTCGGCTTCGCTGTCATTGGTTTTACCGGACACAACCAGGGTGCGGTCGGTCATGGTGATATCAATGTTGTCTTCGGAGAAGCCGTCAACGGCGAGCGTAACCTGATAACCGGTCTCGCCGAGCTGTTCGATGTTATAGGGCGGATAGGAACTGGTCTGATCAGCCTGAGCGGCAGTGTCGAGCAGACGCTGAACGCGGTCAAAGCCAACGGAATGGCGGAACAGGGGTGAAAAATCAATCGTACGCATAGCAAATCCTCCTTGAGCGATTTGAGTATAGAGCCCGCATTCAGCGGTCCATCACGGCCCCGAGCCGGGCTCCGTTCAATAGAGCGAACCCGAATGGCATCCGCTCTTTCCAGGATTCAGATAGGCACGGCAAAATTGATCGCAAGGGGGAATAACGAAAAAAATAAGCAAAAAAATGGAACCTGGGGGAGGGGGCTGAAAGCTTGTCTGGATGGCTTGCGCGCCTGTTATTCCGCGGCTTGCGCTCGACGCCAGTCGACTTCCCAGAGTGTCACAGGTCCATCAAAGCCCTTCATCTCGAAGCCGCCGCGATTGACGAATCGATAGGATTTGCCCGAGCAGATCCCCTTGACGACGTCAGAGACGAAAATCTCGTTTTTCTGCGCCTTGTCGACGATACGGGCCGACATCTGCACGGTTGATCCGAACAGGTCGTTGTCTTCCTGGATCGGTTCGCCGGCGTTGATGCCGATCTTCAGATACAGCGGCAGATTGGGATTGCTCTGGGTATGTGCATTGGCACCTTGTTGCATCATGATGGCGGCTTCAACACTGTCCGAGGCCTGTTCGAACGACGCCATGATGCCGTCGCCGGTATGTTTGACTTCCCGGCCACGGAACTGCGTCAGGGCTTCGCGAACGACACGGTTGTGGGCGCGCACCACTTCCTGGGCACCGGCATCACCCAGAGCCTGAGTCATAGCGGTAGAGCCGGCGATATCGGTAAACAGCACGGTGATGACGCGTGGTTGCTCTTCCTTCTGTTTCGGCTTGTTCCATTCTTCAAGGGCGGTATCGAGATGCCGTGCGATATGCCCCTCGTCCGTCATGAAGGTGTTCATGGAATTGCGGCCAGCCTGGAACATCTGCATGTAGCGGCTGTCCTGCAAAAGATACTCTTCATATTTTCCGGCAAAGTTCTCGGCGTGGGATTTCTTGTAACCAAGCACCTGAACGCTGTCGCTGAGGATCCTGTTGGCGGCTTTCTGGTCAATGTCGCGGCTTTGCATAAGCGCTTCGGTCGCGCCCGCGACCCACAGGTTGACCCCGAACTTGTTGAAGTTATCGAGTTTTTCCTTGTTGAACTTGGAGCCTTCAAGCGCCGTGCCCAGCGCTTTCATCATGAAGGCTTTCTGTTTTTCCTCCTTCGGCGAAAGGCCAGTCGATGTATTGGCTTCACCGGGTGGCAGGGTGCCGCCGTCGTCGCCGGCATTGCCACCCATTTCGCCACGCAGGCGTTCGTTGGTGGCGTCGTCCTCTTCCTTTGCGTTGGCCTTGCGTGGCTTCGCATCGTCATCATCGTCATCAATGGACGGGCGTTTCTTGCGTTTCTTTTTGACTTTCTTGACCCTGCGAGGCGCAGTCTTGGCTGCGGCCTTGGCGGAAAACAGCGGCTTGGATTCCTTGATGCTGGTTTTCTTCAGAAGGCTGGATGCCATCATCAGGGCTGAAAGCAGAAAGGTGCCGACGAAGACGACAAAGAGAATATTCGCGACGGCATTTTCCTGCATGCGGACGCCGAACAGAACCTTGCCGTCAATCAGAGCCGAAGCGATGAAGGTGAAGAAGCCTGCAATCAACAGACTGATCAGGGCAACCATCAACAGTTTGATGAACACCAGCGTCAGGGTGCTTTCCTTTTGCGGCCCGTTCTTGCGCGCACTGCGGCGCGGCATGTCATCATCGGTCAGCGAGGCGAACGTGGAGTTCAGCTCTTCGTCGTCATGATGTTCGTCTTCTTCCTTGGCCCAACCGGATTTGGCTTTTTTGACATCGGTTGCGTCGGTTTCGTGCGGGTCAAGATTAGACACTCCGGCACTTTTGAAGATGACGAATTCCTGAGACGTGCCGCGATCCGGGTCATAGACCTCGCGGACAACCTTTACGGCATTGATACCGGGCATGCGTTCAAGGGCGCGGGCTTCCTCGACAGCGGCCTCCTTCTGGAAGGAGCCGAACTGTGCATGGATGCTCCATCGCTGACCTTGTTGTACCTGGACCTCAAACTGAGTAATCCCGGCCACGCCATACCTCCTCAAAATTATAGCTCTGGCTATAATCTCCCATAAAATAACAATCGGACCGTTCTAGTGACGGTGCGATTGCCTCCCTGAAATTAAGATACCAAAAACGGAATCCGATAACAATTTGATTGTGCACTGTAATTTGCCGCCGGGATTTGCACGTACCGCATGAAAAACGCCCCTTCAGAAAACTGAAGGGGCGTTGTTTCGAAACACCACTGGGATTGATCAGTTTTTGAGGCCGATGCCCGAGAAACGCTTGTTGAATTTTGCCAACTGGCCGCC
>JANRAT010000266.1 GCA_030727885.1 Rhodospirillales bacterium
GCAGGCTGTCGATGGCCTTGGTATTGGCCTCGCTGTCGGTCTCGTTCATGGTGCGGCGGAATTTGATCCGCCATTCGGTGATGCCGAGCGTCCAGGCCACGTAAATGACCAGAATGACAAACGTCAGCGCCGCGTATTTGATGCCGTACAGATGCCACAGGATGCCGCACACCAGAACCACTTCGAGGATCGTCGGCAAAACGTTGAACAGCATGAAGCGGAGCAGGAACTCGATGCCGGCGGTGCCGCGCTCGACAGCGCGGGCCACGCCGCCGGTCTTGCGGTCGAGATGGAACCTGAGCGACAGGTGATGCAGGTGGCGGAAGGTCTTGAGACCGGCCATTCGGATGGCGCGCTGCGCCACCCGGGTAAAAACGGCATCGCGTAATTCGCCGAAGGCCAGTGCAGAGACGCGGCACAGACCGTAGCCGATGATCAGGGCCACCGGCACACTGATGGCAACCGGCACGGTGCCGCCGGCTGTCAGGATGTCGACAGCTTGCTTGTAGAAGATAGGCACCGATACGTTGGTGGCCTTGGCGGCAATCAGCAACACCATGGCGACGACGACACGCACGCGTAATCCCGTCTCACCGCTTGGCCACAGATAGGGCAGCAGTGTCTTTATTGTGGTCCATTCGTCGGCCGACCCTGTCGGGGCTGGTCCGGGAGCGCGGCTTCGCATGGCGTTCTCATTGCAGTTGGCGTACCCTTTATATAGGCTGCGCGCTGCGGGATGCCACTTAAAGCGTGGGTTTGGGGTGGTAATTGGGTATTATAAATATATCCGATCATTGGATATGTTTTGGGGCATGAGTGTCAGGCTACGATTTCGAAACGCTCAAGGTGCTGGTTGTCGATGACAGCCGCCCCATGCGCTCGCTGATCAACAGCTTCCTGATGGGCTTTGGTGTCAGGGATACCTATGAAGCTGCGGATGCCAACGAAGCCTTTGAGGCCGTCAAGTCGGTCAGCCCGGATATCGTCATTACCGACTGGCGCATGCCGCCGACCGATGGCCTTGATCTGGTTAAAAATATTCGCATGGATTTGGACAGCCCGAACCCGTATCTTCCGATTATCATGCTGACCGGCTTTACCGAACTGCATCGCGTCAAACAGGCCAGGGATGCCGGCGTTACGGCGTTTCTTGCCAAACCGATTTCTGCTGCGGCGCTGTACCGCAGGCTGTGCACGGTGATTGATGACCAAAGACCGTTTGTGCGGGTCGGCAAATTCTTCGGCCCGGACCGTCGTGCCAAAAACCGCTCCGACCAGTATATGGGCGTTGAGCGGCGTCGCGGGGTTTAAGACGGACAGGCATGGCTGATACACCACAAAAATTCGATCCGCCCAACCGGCTCTCCAAAAAGGTCAGCAAAACCTCAGGCCCGACGCCGGAAAAGGCGATTCTTAGGGCGCTCAATGCGGCTGAGGATCTGATCGACAGCTATCAGGGCTGGGCCGTCGATGATCTGGCGAAACTCTGGAAGGCCTATGAGGATCATCGCGCCGAAAGCGGCAGCGCGAAAGAACTCCTGACGATGTTTGAAATTGCCCACGGGATCCGTGGCGAGGGCGGCAGTTTCGGCTTTCACCTGATCTCGACGATCGGGGATTCTCTCTGCAAATTCCTTGAGGGGAAAAAGAAACTCAGCGCCGTCGGCTCCGAAGTGATCAAGGTGCACATTCTGGCGATGCGTGCGGTATTCCGCCAGAACCTCAAGGGTCCGCAACCGTCAATGGACAGGGAACTCCGAAAGCTGCTGGGGCTGCTCCGCCAAAGGGTCGGTTGAACGGGTTGGCCACAAAGCCCGGGATCAAATCTCAAATCTTGATCTCCATCGATGCAATCTTATCGCCCCTGATACCAAAGAAATATTGCAGATCCACCGGACTGCCCGGGAAGTTGCCGGCCACGTGGGCGGTCACCACGCTCTTGCCGTCTTCGTGCCTGACCGAGAACGGCTCGACGGTGTAGGTAAACTTAGCGGACGCCGCCGTCTTCCAGCCAAGAATGGCTTTGCGGCCGGTATGGGTTTCTTCCTCGTCCGTCACGACGGCATCCTCGGTAAAGCAGGTCGCGACGGCAGCCGGATCCTTGCGATCGGCGTCGTAATAGTCCGAGATCGGTTTTGGCAAATCAATGGGCATGGGAATTCCTTTCCTGTTCATCTGTTGAGCTTCCGGGAAGTTATGGGTATCATTTAAAAATGACAAGTACGGACAAAAAAGTAAGGTACTCACCTTTTAGTAATGAGCCTTACACCCCAACCACCGCAGCGAGGGATGCAGAGCAGTCCCTTAAGCTCCTCGAAGGGCGCTGGAAGCTGGTCATTCTTTTCCATCTTTTCGGCGGCAAGCTCATGCGCTTCTCCGAACTCGAGCGCGCCATTCCCGCCATATCGCAGAAGATGCTGATCCAGCAATTGCGGCAGCTGGAGGAGGATGGGATCGTGTTCCGGATCGTTCACCCGCAGGTGCCGCCCAAGGTGGAATATGGATTGACCGAGTGGGGACAGGCGCTTTGCCCGGCCCTTGATGCCTTGTTGACATGGGCGGCACTGCGGCCCTCTGAGCCGGGTGCCCCCGGCACGCCCTGACCGTGTCTAAATGTCCCGGCTGTCCATGACGATGGTGAACGGGCCGTCGTTGATCAGGTGCACTTTCATGTCGGCGGCGAAGATGCCGGTTTCAACATGGATGCCATCCGCGCGCAGCACGGTGCAGAATTTCTCATACAGCATTTTGGCCCGGTCCGGGGCTTCGGCACGGGAGAATCCGGGGCGGTTTCCGGAGCGCCAGACGGCGGCCAGCGTAAATTGGCTGATTACGAGCATTTTTCCGCCTTTTTGAGCAATATCGAGATTCGTTTTGCCCTCGGAATCGGAAAATATGCGCATTTTTGCAGCTTTATGCGCAAAGAACGTGGCGTCGTCTTCGATGTCGCCCTGCTCGGCACAGAACAGAATCATCAGTCCCGGACCGATTTCACCGACGATTTTCCCGTCGACCGAGACCGAGGCTTCCGATACGCGCTGCAGGACCGCCTTAATGGCTCACTCCCACTCAATGAGATATATTCTGTAATATATTGATTTCATTATATTATTTTTTTCTTTGTAACTACTTTGTAACATCATAATCAATCTTGTTTCATTTCCTATTTGATAGAAACTATTAAAAACTAATAGTTTTAACCGCTCTTACTTACAAAGTTTGTGACATCAACACCCCTTGTATTTCTTCCGCACACACACCCGAGCAAGTTTCTGCGCTTGTGCGACTTGCTCTGTTGTCATTCTCTTCGCAGC
>JANRAT010000267.1 GCA_030727885.1 Rhodospirillales bacterium
GACCTTCAACAAAGACAAATATGTCACCGGCAATGCAGACTCGCAGGGCGAGACCCGGCCGAAGCGCGATTTCAAGAACAAATCGGATGATAAAAAGCCGTGGGACAAAGACAAGCCGGCGAGAAAGACCTATTCGTCCGACAAGCCTGCGCACCGCGACGAGTCAAAACCGAAGCGTGATTTTTCGAAAAAGACCGAGGGGCGCAGCGAGTACAAAAAACCGGATGACCGCAAATCCGGCGACAAAAAGCCGTGGGACAAGGACAAGCCGGCGAAACGCGCCTATGCGTCCGACAAGCCTGCTTTCCGGGACGATGCCAAGCCGAAACGCGACTTTTCGAAAAAGTCCGAAGGCCGCAGCGACTACAAGAAACCGGACGACCGCAAGTCTGAGGGCAAGAAGCCCTGGGACAAATCGGCAAAACCCAAAGGCAAAAGCTTCAAACCCGCAGGGGCCAAAGCTGATACGTCCGGCGTCAGACAGATGAAACCGGGCGAAGCACGGCTGAAGCGGAAAAAACCGGTTTAAGGTCTGGGGAAAGGCCCTCAGGCCGGACTTGCATCAGGACGTTCAGCGCACCCGATAGGCGGCGAGGAACGTCTTCACCGCAATCCCGACGCATTGTTCGATCCTGGCCTGGGTCGGCGGCGCGCCGAAGTTGAAGATCATCGGCTTGAACAGGGTCGCATGGCAGGATTCGATGAATTGTGCCGCGGCGATCTCAGGCTCCTCGATATCAAGCACACCGGCGGCAACCTGATCGCGAAAATAGGCGGCAAGATGATTGATGCCTTTTTGCGGCCCCGATTCGTAAAAGGCGCGACCGATTTCCGGCATACGCTCGGCAATGGCGATCACGGTACGAGCCGTTGAGGCCTTTTCCGGCCGGCACAGGAAATTGACAAAGGCTATCCCGACGCGCCGCAGCGTGGCTTCGATATCGCTTTGCTTGTCGGTGAAATCAAACACACCTTCTGCCTGCGCATCGCATTCCTGTGTGCAGATGGCCTGAAACAGCTTTTCCTTGTTTTCGAAGTAAACGTAGAGCGTGCCCTTTGAAACGCCGGCGGCACGGTTGATGTCATTCATGCTGGCGGCATCGAAACCTTTTGCCAGAAAGACCCTGCGCGCACCCTCAATAATCTGCTGGCGCTTGGCGCTGTCTTCCTCGACAAGCGCAACCGGCTGCACCCGTTCGATCTCGATTTGCTGATCCATCACTATCTCCTGAACGTTTCGATCTTTCAGCTACTATATAATGTCTTCTCATAAAATTACAATGACCGAACGGTTCGGTCATATTGACAGGCAACCAAATTTCCTCTAATACCATCCATATTGACCGAACGGTTCGGTCATATTCTGTAAAAAATTATTCGAGAACAATCATGGCACGAGATAAAAACACGCCGCTTCGCGTCTTGCGGCCAGAAGAACATCAACCCAGTGACAGTGCCGTGACGCAGCCTGTTGTGCTGGCGCCGGTTCCCCTTGCACGCGACGAGCCCGCGCAGAAGGAAAGCCAGCCATCCGACGCACCCGCAGCCGAGTCCCCTGCCGAGGCACCGAAACGCCCCCGTACCGGCATGAAGCGCGGCCTTTTTGCCGCCGCTGCCGTGGCCGTCATTGCCGGCGGCGTCTGGTACGGGCACAGCTGGTACACCGTCGGGCGCTTCATCGTTTCGACCGATGATGCCTATGTCAGCGCCTATAACACCACGCTGGCGCCGAAAGTGCCCGGATACATTTCTGAAGTTGCGGTGCAGGATAACGCCTATATTCATGAGGGCGACATCATCGCACGGATTGATGACGGCGATTATCAGCTGGCCGTCAGAACAGCGCAGAACAGGGTTGCCACACAGCAGGCAACCATTGCACGGCTGGGACAGGAAATAGACCCGCAACGCGCCGCCGTTAATCAGGCCAAGGCCCAGGTCCTGTCAGCAAAAGCCGCGCGTACCCGCACCCAGCTCGAACTCGAACGCCAGCAGGTGTTGGCCAGGAAAGATTTCGCCAGTGGCCAGAAACTGGAAGCCGCCCGCGCCGATCGCGATCAGGCTGAAGCCAACGTGCAAAACGCCGAGGCCGCAGTGGTCGCCGCACAAAGCACGATCAGCGTGATCGAAGGCAAGCGACTGGAGGCCGAACGCACACTGGATTCATTGGATACCGATCTCGCCAAGGCCGAGCGCGATCTGTCGTTCACGGTTGTCCGTGCACCGATTGACGGCGTCGTCGGCAATCGCAATCTGCAGGTCGGCGACTACGTCACGCCCGGCGCCCGACTCGCCAGCATCGTTCCGCTCGACAAGGTCTTCATCAATGCCAACTTCAAGGAAACCCAGCTTGCCGGCCTGAAACAGGGCCAGCAGGTTGAAATCACTGTCGATGCCCTGCCCGACCATGTCATCAAAGGTACGGTTGAAAGCCTGGCCCCGGCTTCCGGCTCGGTTTTCTCGCTGCTGCCGACGGACAACGCGACCGGCAACTTCACCAAGATCGTGCAGCGCCTGCCGGTCCGCATCAGTGTTCCGGCAGAAATCCTGACACAGCACATCTTGCGACCCGGCATGTCGGTGGTCGTTGACGTGAACACCAAGCACCCTGCCGAGGCGGCGACCGCGAGCCCGGCACACTAAGATCATGTCCAGCACCACGACAATGTCAGGCAGCGCCACAACCGGCCCGTCAGAAGAGATCGATCCGGCCCGCCTGTTCGCCTTCATCTGCATGGTGTTCGGCATGTTCATGGCGATTTTGGACATCCAGATCGTGTCCGCGTCTCTGGCCGAAATTCAGGCCGGACTATCGGCCAGCAACGATGAAATTTCCTGGGTCCAGACGGCCTATCTGATTGCCGAAGTGATTGCGATTCCGTTCTCGGGCTTTCTCTCCAGAGCGCTCGGCACGCGGTATCTGTTTGCCGCCTCGGCCGCCGGCTTTACGTTCGCCAGCATGATGTGCGGACTGACCTCGTCGATCAACGAGATGATCTTCTGGCGCGCTCTGCAGGGCTTTCTCGGCGGCGGCATGATCCCGACCGTTTTCGCCTCGGCCTATCTGATATTCCCGCGCTCGAAGCAGCCGATTGTCGCCCCCCTGATCGGGCTTGTGGCGACGCTGGCACCGACCATCGGACCAACCATCGGCGGCTATCTGACCAATGCCCTTTCCTGGCACTGGCTTTTCTTCATCAACGTGGTCCCGGGGATTTTGGTGACCACGGCAGCACTCAAACTGATCGATTTCGACAAACCGGACTTCAAGCTGTTCGACAAGCTCGACTGGTTCGGGTTCGCTGCGATGGC
>JANRAT010000268.1 GCA_030727885.1 Rhodospirillales bacterium
GTCGAAGCCGGCGAAATGATCACGTCGTAATCGGCGGCCAGGCTGACCACCAGATCGGTGACGCTTTCGGCCAGTGCGTTGGCATAATGATCGCCTTCGGCATGCAGGACCTTGGCGATCCCGGCAACCTTGGCCATCTCGGCAGCAACGCCGGCGCAATCCTTGCCGGCAACCAGAGCCGTGACGGTGCCGAGCTGTACCGCCGCCGTGACGGCGTTCAGGGTGACGGCACGCAGCGCCGTATTATCGTGATCGGCTATCAGAAGTACATTGGCCATGTCAGATCACCTTCGCTTCGTTTTTCAGTTTGTTGACCAGTTCGGCGACGTCGGCGACTTTGACGCCACCCTGACGTTTGACCGGCTCTTCAACTTTGAGGGTTTTCAGACGCGGCGAGATATCGACGCCGAGATCAGCGGCGCTGGTGGTGTCGATGGTTTTCTTCTTGGCCTTCATGATGTTCGGCAGCGACGCATAGCGCGGCTCGTTGAGGCGCAGATCGGTGCTCATGACCATCGGCAGCTTGACCTTGATGGTCTCGAGGCCGCCGTCGACTTCGCGGGTCACCGAGGCGCTGCCGTCGCCGAGTTCCAGCTTCGAGGCGAACGTCGCCTGCGGCCAGTCGAGCAAGGCTGCCAGCATCTGTGCAGTCTGGTTGGAATCGTCATCAATCGCCTGTTTGCCGACGATCACCAGATCGGGGCTTTCCTTGTCGATGATGGCTTTGAGAATTTTGGCAACGGCCAGCGGCTGAACGTCGGTGTCGACTTCGACCAGAATGCCGCGGTCGGCACCCATGGCAAGCGCCGTGCGGATGGTTTCCTGGGCCTGTACCGGTCCGATGGAAACGGCGATCAATTCCTCGATCTTGCCGGCTTCCTTGAGACGCACGCCCTCTTCGACGGCGATTTCATCAAACGGGTTCATCGACATCTTGACGTTCTGAAGTTCCACGCCTGAATTGTCAGGTTTGACGCGGATTTTGACGTTGTAATCAACAACCCGCTTAACAGCGACCAGTGCCTTCATAAATACTCCTTACGTCGCAACAGCGACTTCTTGGCTTGTGTCCCCCGCGAAAAAATTATTTTCAGTGTCGTTGCACGAAACAGCTGAGAGTGCAGTGCACTTTTCTTTTCGCAGGCGCAACATTAGGCCTTGCCAGATAGGGGGTCAAGCCAACATTGCGACTAATTTGTGAAGGGAAACGACGGGTTTCCGGGTGTTTTAGCGGCTGCCGCCGGGTACCCAGAGCACATCGGTGGCGCCATTGTCATTGACCTTGCGCGACAGCTGAAACAGATGGTCGGACAGCCGGTTGACGTACTTGATGGCTTCCGGGTTGACCGGCTCGTGCTCGGCCAGTTCGGTCATCAGCCGTTCGCAGCGCCGGGTCACGGTGCGGGCCAGATGCAGATAGCTGGCAGCCGGTGTGCCGCCGGGCAGGATAAACGAGGTCAACGGCTTCAGATCCTCGTTCATGGCATCGATTTCAGATTCGAGCCGGATCACCTGGGCCTCGATGATGCGCAGTGCGCCGTCCGAGCGCTTGCCGTCTTCGGGCGTGCACAGATCGGCGCCGAGATCGAACAGATCGTTCTGGATTCTGGCCAGCATGGCATCCACCTCGCCGGTCGTATGCAGACGGGCCAGACCGATCACCGCATTGGCTTCATCGGCGGTGCCATAGGCGGCGACGCGAATGGCGTGTTTTTTGACCCGGTCGCCGCTGCCCAGCGAGGTTTCGCCGGCATCGCCGCCACGGGTATAGATTTTTGTCAGTGTAACCATGAAAGTCCCTCTGTCTTTGTGCGCTGTCTATCTGCCCGCGAGGAACATGATCAGGGCAAAAATCAGCAGGGCGATACCCTGGCCGATGACCCGGGCGCGCATCAGATGATTGGCATGCTTTTTATAAAACGGCCCGTTGCGGGCGAATCCGACCAGACCGACGACCAGGATCAACAGGGTCGCCAGCATCGCAAAGCCGAGTAAAAACGGTAAAAAAGCGCTCATGATCCATATATAGTCGTCCGGGCGACGTTCTGCCAGGATAATTGCGTCGCGATGTCTTGAAATCATCAAAGTCGTGTCACGCACCGGCAATGTGCGCCCGATAAGGTGCGCCCGAGTTAATCAGACGAAACAACTGACAAGAGGCACCCCATGAGGCACCCCACGTCCCGAGACGATAAAGACACGCTGATGGATTTTGACCGCTTTGATGAAGATCGCCGCCCGTCCGAGCCGACGACCGGCTTCGATGCCGTGCTGGAGCGGGCGCTCAACCGACGCGGCTTTCTGGGTGGCGCGGTGGCCTTTGGTGCGGCGGCCTTTGTTTTGGGGGCAGGCGGATTTGTGCCGCGTGCCCAGGCCGGCGCAAAGGTTTTCGATTTCACGCAGGTGCCGGCCAATTCGCTCGATACAGTGACCCTGCCTAAGGGTTTCAACTGGCGCATCATTGCCCGCTGGGGCGATCCGTTGTGGCCGGGGCTGCCGGGGTTCGACGAAGCAACGCGGGGCACGGCCGACACGCAGGCACAGGCGTTCGGCGACAACAACGACGGCATGGAGCTGTTCGACGACGGCACCCGCACCGTGCTCGTGGTCAACAACGAATATATCAACCGGGACATCATCTATGGCAACCGGTCGAGCAAACTGCCAGAAAACCCCGACGATATCCGCAAAGGAATGTCGGGCCACGGTGTGTCTGTCGTGCAGCTTCAGCGTGACGACGGCAACTGGACCTTGCAGTCCGGTGCGCCGCTGACCCGCCGCATCACGGCCGACACGCCGATCCGGATCGACGGTCCTGCGGCCGGGCACGCGCTGATGAAAACAGCTGCCGACCCCGCAGGCACAGAGGTGCTGGGCACCTTCAACAACTGCGGATCCGGGCGCACGCCATGGGGCACGTATCTGACCTGCGAGGAAAACTTCAACGGCTACTTCTCGTCTTCCGATGCCGCCTATCAGCCGTCCGATGCCTTCAGGCGCTACGGCATCGGCAACAAGGACAGCGGCTACGGCTGGGCCGGTGCGGTTGAGCGATTTGATATCTCGAAGCACCCGCAGGAGCCGAACCGCTTCGGCTATGTGGTCGAGATCGATCCGATGGACCCGACATCGATGCCGAACAAGCGCACCGCACTCGGCCGCTTCAAGCATGAAAACTGCGAAGTGGTGCTGGATAAAAGCGGCCACGTCGTCGTCTACATGGGTGACGACGAGCGGGGCGAATTCATCTACCGTTATGTCAGCCACGGCACCTGGAAGCCGGGGCAGGGC
>JANRAT010000269.1 GCA_030727885.1 Rhodospirillales bacterium
CCAGTGCGCCTGACCGGTGCGGTGCGTAAACGCCGCCGGGCAGGTCAGGAAATCGGCACCGGCCTTGGCGAGGTCGCGATACAGATACGGAAAGCGGACGTCATAGCAGATCGACAGGCCCATCTTGCCCCACGGCGTGTCGGTGACGACAGCGCGCCCGCCGGGATACAGCCCGTCGGATTCCCGGTATCGGTCGGCGGCGTCGAGATCGACATCGAACAGATGAATTTTGTCATAGGTGGCGCGAACGATACCGTCGCTGTCGATGACGTATTGCCGGTTATAGGCGCGGCCGTCTTCGGCCGGGACGGTGATTGATCCGAGATTGATCCAGATCCCCAATTCCCGCGCCAGATCGACGAACTGGATCAGCGCCGGGTGTGATTCCTCGGGCAGGGCGCCGGTGTGAATACCCACCTCATCGACGTGATAGCACGAGAAAAACTCGGCGAACTGCAGCATGTCGGCACCCAGTGCGGCGGCCTTGCGGGCCTGCGCTTCGGCACGGACCAGCGTTTCGGCCATATCCTGTCCGGCACAGGTCTGCACCAGAGCGATCTTGAAGGTCTTGGTCATGTTCTGTCTCCCGTTTGACTCAGGTTTAACGCGCATTTCGCTTTTGATCACGTTTTTTCCACACAGAAAGCCCCCTCATCCCCGCTTCCGCGAGGGCAGGCTCTAACCGCTCCCCTACGAAGTGGGGGAGAGGACAGTTGAGAGGGATAACGGACTTCCGGGGAAGGGTTTCAAATGCTATCACTATGGCAACAAAAATAACTGGGAGCGATACAGATGGCCAAGGCTGCTGACGGGGGCAATATCTATGAGCAGAGCCTCGACAAAAATCCGGCAAACTTTCAGCCACTGACGCCGCTTTCATATCTCGACTGGGCGGCCAGAGTGTTCCCTGCAAAAACGGCTGTGATACATGGCCCGCACCGTAGCACCTGGGCGGAATTCGATGTGCGTTGCCGGCGGCTGGCCAGCGCCCTGCAAAAGCGCGGCATCGGTGTCGGCGATACGGTTTCCGTGATGTCGCCGAATGCACCGGCGATGCTGGAAGCGCACTATGGCGTGCCGATGTCGGGCGCAGTGCTGAATGCGCTCAATTACCGTCTCGATGCCGAAACCATCGCCTTCATTCTCGACCACGCCGAAACCAAGATACTGATCACCGACCGCGAATATTCCAAAGTCATTCATCACGCCATCGGCATTCTGAATAATCCCGATATGGTCGTCATCGATATTGATGATCCGCTGGCCAAGGGCGGCGACCTGATCGGCTCGATGACCTATGAGGATCTGCTGGCCGAAGGCGATCCGGACCATGTCTGGCAACCGCCCGCCGACGAATGGCAGGCGATCTGCCTGAACTATACATCCGGCACCACCGGCAACCCGAAAGGGGTCGTCTATCATCACCGGGGGGCTTATCTGAATGCGCTCGGCAATGCGCTGGTTTTTCGCCTGGGCTCGGAAAGCGTCTATCTTTGGACTCTGCCGATGTTCCACTGCAACGGCTGGAGCTATCCGTGGGCGGTGACTTCGGTTGGCGGCACGCACGTGTGTCTGCGCGATGTCGATCCGGCAAAAATCTTTCCGCTGATTGAGGAACACCACGTCACGCACATGTGCGGCGCACCGATCGTGCTCAACATGCTGGTGCATGCACCGGCCACCGTAAAGCGCCGCTTTGATCACAAGATCGAAGTCGCCACCGGGGGTGCGGCACCGCCGTCCACCATTATCGCCAGGATGGAGGAAATGGGCTTCAACGTGACGCACTTGTATGGCCTGACGGAAACGTATGGCCCGTCGACGGTGTGCGTGTTTCAGGATGCCTGGGCAGACCTGCCGCTCGAGGAAAAAGCCCTCAAGATGTCGCGTCAGGGTGTCCGCTATCCGACCCAGTTTCACCAGACCGTGCGCGATCCGGAAACCATGGAACTGGTCCCGGAAGACGGCGAGACCATCGGCGAGATCATGTTCCAGTCAAACACCGTGATGCGCGGCTACCTCAAGAACAGCAAGGCTTCCGATGAAGCGTTCCGGGGGGGCTGGTATCACACCGGCGATCTCGCCGTG
The DNA here is from genome assembly GCA_030727885.1 of Rhodospirillales bacterium. GTDB lineage: Bacteria > Pseudomonadota > Alphaproteobacteria > Rhodospirillales > Casp-alpha2 > UBA4479. Next base: position 2,089 of record JANRAT010000269.1, read on the forward strand.
CAGCATGCGGACGGCTATATCGAGGTCAAGGACCGCTCCAAGGACATCATCATTTCCGGCGGCGAAAACATCTCGTCCCTCGAGGTCGAGGAATGCCTGTACAAGCATCCAGGTGTGATGGATTGCGCGGTTGTCGCCATGCCGTCCGAGAAATGGGGTGAAACACCGTGCGCTTTCGTGATGCCGACCGCCGAAGCGGAAGGTGTCGTGACAGCACAGGAACTGATTGATTTCTGCAAGGAGCACATGGCGCGCTTCAAGGCCCCGACAAAGGTCGTGTTCGGCCCGCTGCCGAAAACCTCGACCGGCAAAATCCAGAAATTCGTGCTGCGTGAACGCACCAAAAAACTCATCGACGAAAAGGACTGATCCATGAATGCAAGCCTGATGCAGGGCAAGACCGTGCTGGTGACCGGCGCGTCATCGGGGCTGGGGCAGCACTTCGCCCGCGTGCTCGCGGGGGCCGGGGCACGCGTCGCGGTGGCTGCCCGTCGCCGTGACAAGCTGCAGTCGCTGGCCGCCGAGATCAATGATGCCGGCGGCAGTGCGCTGGCCGTCGGCATGGATGTCACCGACCGCATGAGCGTCACCGATGCGCTGGATGAAATCGCCGCCGAGCTGGCGGTGCCGAACGTGCTGATCAACAACGCCGGGGTCGCTGGTGGTGCCGCGGCGCTCGACGTCACCGATGCCGACTGGCACGCGGTGATCGACACCAACCTGCAGGGATCGTGGATCGTTGCCCAGGAAACCGCGCGCCGGATGCGCGATGCGGGCGGCGGCAACATCGTCAACACGGCGTCGATCCTTGGTCTCAGGGTATCAGCCGGGGTTGCCCCCTATGCCATTTCCAAGGCCGCCGTGGTGCAGATGACCAAGGTGCTGGCGCTCGAACTGGCGCGCTACAAGATCCGCGTCAACGCGCTGGCACCGGGCTATATCGAAACCGATCTCAATGAGGAGTATCTGAATTCGGACGCCGGCCTCGCCATGATCAAGCGCATCCCGATGCGCCGCTGCGGCCGGCTGCACGATCTCGACGGGCCGCTGTTGCTGCTGGCCTCCGATGCCTCGGCCTACATGACCGGTTCGGTGATCCCGGTCGACGGCGGGCATTTGGTGAATACGCTGTAAAGCTGCCCGCTCAGAACCCGTACATCATCGGCAACAGGAAGCTGAGTGTCAGC